>WQYJ01000093.1 GCA_009781325.1 Propionibacteriaceae bacterium
GACATGTTCCCCTACCCATCGGGCGACCTGCATATGGGCCACGCTGAAGCCTATGTTCTCGGTGACGTCATTGCGCGGTATTGGAAGCTTCAGGGCTTTGATGTCATGCATCCGCTTGGCTGGGATTCCTTCGGGCTGCCGGCTGAGAATGCAGCCATCGCCCGCAATGCTCATCCTGCGCAATGGACCTATGCCAATATTGAGACCCAGGCGCGGTCCTTCAAGCGCTATGCGGTATCGATCGACTGGTCGCGGCGGTTGCATACCTCCGATTCGGAGTACTACCGCTGGACCCAGTGGCTCTTTTTGAAGTTCTATGAGCAGGGGCTGGCATATAGGAAGGGAAGCTACGTCAACTGGTGTCCGAACTGCCAGACAGTTCTGGCCAATGAACAGGTCGTCCAGGGGCTCTGTGAGCGCTGCAGCACCACTGTAACCAAGAGGCAACTCACACAGTGGTATTTCAAGATCACCGAGTATGCACAACGCCTGCTTGATGACATGGAGCAACTGGAGGGTTTCTGGCCAGAGCGAGTGCTCACCATGCAGCGCAACTGGATTGGTCGTTCCGTAGGTGCCTATGTCGATTTCCCCGTTGAGGGTCGTGACGAACCGATCAGGGTTTTCACCACGCGCTCCGACACTCTCTACGGTGCCACCTTCATGGTTATTGCCCCCGATGCGGAACTGGCATCACAGCTTGTCACCGATGAATATCGTACGGAATTTGAAGCCTACTTGGAGCGTACGAAGCTAGCGACTGAGATTGAACGTCAATCTACTGAGAGGGAGAAGACAGGTGCCTTCCTGGGCTGCTATGCCATCAATCCGCTCACAGGGGCGAAAATGCCGATCTGGGCTGCTGACTATGTTCTCAGTGAGTACGGCACTGGGGCGATCATGTCGGTTCCGGCTCATGACCAACGTGACCTGGACTTCGCCAGAAAATTCACCCTGCCAGTTGTCATGGTGATCGACACCGGTGAGGAAGATCCATCCGTGTCGGGGATCGCCACCACTGGCGATGGAACCTACGTCAACTCCGGGGTTTTGAACGGATTGACAGACAAAGAGTCGGGGATTGCTGCCATTAACGAAAAATTGGAAAGCGACGGCACCGGTAAGGCCGCAGTTACCTACCGCCTGCGTGACTGGCTTTTGTCGCGCCAGAGGTTCTGGGGATGCCCGATACCGATCATCCATTGTCCGATTGATGGTGAAGTCCCGGTTCCTACCGAGCAGCTTCCAGTTGAGTTGCCCGATCTGCGCGGGGCTGATCTCAAGCCGAAGGGTGTCTCGCCGCTGGCTGGTGCCTCGGCGTGGGTGAACACCACCTGCCCAACCTGCGGCGGTCCGGCCACCAGAGATGCCGACACCATGGATACCTTCGTTGATTCCTCCTGGTATTTCTTCCGTTACTGTTCTCCGAAGGACACCCAAGCGGCTTTCGACTCCAGTGAAGTCGCCAAGTGGATGCCTGTTGACCAATACATCGGCGGTGCTGAGCACGCCATTCTTCACCTGCTCTATGCACGATTCTTCACCAAGGCTTTGAACGACATGGGTCTGGTGGATTTCAATGAGCCCTTCCAGCGCCTCATGAACCAGGGCCAGGTCATCAACCATGGCAAGGCCATGTCGAAGTCCCTCGGCAATGGTGTTGACCTTGGCACCCAACTCGATGAGTTCGGTGTGGACGCCATTCGCACCACGATCGTCTTCGCTGGCCCGCCGGAGGAAGACATCGACTGGGCAGATGTTTCCCCCTCAGCGACCCTGCGCTTCCTGCAGAGGGCATGGAGGGTTGCCAAGGATGTCTCCAGTGACGTGGGTGTGGATCCGTCGTCCGGTGACATCGAACTGCGTCGAATCATCCATCGTACGATGGGTGAGATCACCGATCTCCTTGAAATCAGACGTTTGAATGTTTGTGTGGCTCGATTGATGGAGATGGTGAATGCCACCCGTAAGGTCATCGATTCCGGTGCTGGTCCGGCTGACCCAGCCGTACGCGAAGCCGCAGAGTGGATTGCTGTTGGGTTGTCACTATTTGCTCCGTATGTCGCCGAAGAGATGTGGGAAATTCTCGGCCACGCACCTTCCGTTGCTGATGCGTCGTGGCCGAAGGTCGATCCGCAGCTACGGCAGGCACAATCGGTGACAATGGCTATCCAAGTCCAGGGCAAGGTTCGGGCCAAGATCGAAGTTAGCGCCGACATTAGCGAGGAAGACGCTGAAAGGCTTGCCCTTGCTGATGAGTCCGTACAGCGACATCTCGCTGGTCGTGAGGTTACGAAGATCATTGTTCGCGCCCCCAAGATGGTTTCTATCGTGGTGATCTGAGGTCAGTTTTCGCCTGTTGTGACATTTTCACCTTCCTGGCTGCAATTGTCTGATATGTGAAAGAGCAACCTGAGCCCCAAGACTCGACGGCTCGCCTGAGCGCGCTCTTTCCTGTTGGTTCGCCAACCCCTAACTCGGATGGGTCGATTGTTACTCGGGCGCGTCAGTTCACCACTGCTCATCTGAAAGTGATCTCTAGTCTCGGACTGGCGGCAGTGATCCTCACCACCTGGATGGTGATGAGAGCCAACAGCGTACCTTTGGATGAACCGACCCAAACACCGGTGTGGACTCAACCAGCATCCCCGAGTCCCACACCGGCCCCTCGGTGGTTGATTCATGTCATGGGTGCGGTGACGACGCCGGGAGTGGTCGAACTGCCGCAAGGGGCACGGGTCATTGATGCCATCGAAGCAGCCGGTGGTTTCACCGCCAATGCTGACCCCGCAGACCTCAATCTTGCTGCCATTCTCGTTGATGGTGCCCAGATCATCATCGGAACCACCTCTGCTCCCCAAGGAGAAGTACGACAGTCCACATCGCCGAATTCAGGTTCGGCTCCTGGATCGAGCGGAAAGGTCAATCTCAATCAAGCCACATCAGCCCAACTTGAATCACTTCCCGGGGTTGGTCCGGTCACCGCTGCTGCCATCCTGGCATGGCGGCAGAACAATGGATCCTTTACTTCCACAACCCAACTCCAAGAGGTCAATGGAATAGGCCCCAAGACCTTTGCTCAGCTTGAACCCTATGTCTGTGTGTAGCGATGGACGCCCAGAAATCAGACCTGAGATTGGTGATTCCCGCTCTCACGACCTGGCTGGGGATGTGGCTGATTACGGGTTGGCGGTGGGGGCTTGTGATATGCATAGGCGTGTGCGTGGTGTGTGTATTGATTCTCATCACGATCCGGCGGGCCGGGATGGCCAGACTGCAGCTCTTTGTGGCGCTGATAGCGGTGATGATCACAACATGTTGGATTGTCGGGGGTCTGAGGGTCTACTCAATGCACCACAATCCTCTGGCCCAAGCAGCGGAAAATCGATCCATTGCCGAAGTCCAGGTGGTGATTCAAAACTCCCGGCCTTCGTTGAGATGGGATATCGCTGTCATCAATGCGCTGTGTACTCAAGGTACGATCGCTGGTCAGGCGTCTCGATTTCGAACCCCGGTGATCCTGCTGGTTCCCAGCGACTACTCCGAACAATGGCTGAGCTATCCGGCTGGTTCGGTCCTAAGTCTTCGCGCCCGCTTAGCTCCCAGTGAATTGGGGGATAACAGTGCGGCTGTTCTCACTGTGATCAGTGAGGCCCAGCTCATCCGAGGGCCGCCCGCGTGGCAGCGCATCATCGAATCCATGAGGGCAGGGGTTAGCCAGGCTATGAGCGGAAACACCGACGAACAAGCTGGCTTAGTTCCTGGGCTGGTCGTGGGGGATGTGTCTGGAATGCCGCACGAACTGATGGATGACTTTCGGACAACCGGATTAACTCATTTAACTGCTGTCTCCGGGGCTAACTTGGTGATTCTGTTGTCCTTCCTGTCGATGATAGCTCGAACAATTGGTATTCGCGGACGATGGCTAACTGTCATCTCAGTACTGGGGGTGGCGGTTTTTGTGGCGCTATGTCATTTGGAGGCAAGTGTCCTGAGGGCGGCAGCCATGGGATCTATTTCTTTGGCTGGCGTGGGGCGCGGGGCTCGCGGCGGGTCGGGGCTGTCTGGGTTGTCCCTTGCCGTGATTGTTTTATGCTGGATCGATCCGTGGATGAGCCGGTCCTTTGCTTTTGTTCTGTCTGTGCTTGCGTGCGGGGGAATCATGGTGTGGGGCCGTACGTGGTCGGATCTCTTAGGTCGGTGGTTGCCGCGATGGGTAGCTGAAGCCATGGCCATTCCGTTGGCAGCTCAGATCGCAACCCAGCCGGTGATCTGCTGGCTGTCAGGAGCGATCTCCATAGCAGGAGTCTGTGCGAACGCAGCGGCAGGCCCGTGGGTTGCTCCGGCGACGGTCTTTGGATTCATCGCGGCTTTGGTGTCTCCTCTCAGCCCACGCGCAGCCTCCTGGGCTGGATATGTGGCTGGCTGGTGTGCCCAACCCATCCTGACGACCAGTCATTTTCTCGCGGGCTTGCCGGGAGCCTCACACCCGTGGCCAGTCACCACAGCGGGCTTGATCATGGTGGTCATGTTGTGTGTGACTGCCGGGTGGATCATGCCGAGCGTACTGTCGCGGGCTTGGGTCGTACTCACCGCAACTGCAGTGATGGTAGCTATGCTCGCAGTTCCGCCCTTCCAACCTGGCTGGCCAGCGCAGCAATGGTCAGTGGTGGCCTGTGATGTCGGACAAGGCGATGCTCTGGTTGTTCGAACAGGGAACGGCCAAGCCATTCTCTTCGATACTGGTCCGCCGGGCGGGGCTGTTGTGAACTGTCTTCGGCAACTGCGAATCTATGAGATTCCTGTGGTCGTTATCTCCCATGCTCATGCCGATCATGATGGGTCTGTTCGAGAGGTTCTGGATTCCTTCGCTGTGGGAGCTGTTCTGGTTCCTGAACATGGATTTCACCAAGCCGCGGCGATTGCCGAGCCGCAAGGAGTGCCGGTACTGGTGGGGAAGGCGGGCATGACCACTGCGATTGGAGACGCGCGTGTTCAGATAGTTTCTACCTGGAATGCCAGCGAGGTGCGCGAAGCTGGGGAGGAATCCAGCACAGACAATGATGAGTCCCTGATCGTACGGGTGGATACTCCAGAATTGAGCGTTCTTGTCACTGGGGATGTGGAGCTCACTGGTCAGCAGACAGCCTTGCTTGATTCCTCGCTGCTGAAGGTGGATGTCCTGAAGGTGCCCCATCATGGGTCCGCTCGCCAGGTGCCGCAGTTTCTTCAGGCAACCGGTGCCCGCATCGCATTGGTCAGTGTGGGCTCCGACAATGTCTATCGCCACCCTGCCCAGAAAACTCTGACTGAACTGACCAGTGCTGGGATGACGGTTGTTCGTACGGATGAACACGGTTCCATCGCGGTCTCACACCAGGATCAGTGGCGGATCACAACCCAGAAATAGGAGGTCAGTGCTTGTGTGGGGCGGATCGGCGAATGTGGGAGAGCTTGATGATCAGATGTTCAAGGGCGAAGTCGGGGTCTCTTGCTGCGCCCTTGATCTGAGCATCAGCCAGACTGACAGCACGAATAGCCCGTGCGATCGAGATCTGTGTCCACGACGCGGAACTAGCGGCGATCTCCTTCAGCTTCCACGACGGTGCGCCGATCTCTGCTGCCGTAGGTTGGCGCTGGGCTGAGATGGCTAGGTACATCCCCATCTGACGCAGCGAACCAGCCAAGGCTGAGGTGATCTGTGTATGAGCCACCCCAGTCGACAGGGCCCAACGCAGCTTGAAGATGGCTTCACCAACTCGCCCTGCGAGGGCGTCATCGCTGACTTTGTACGAGGTGACAGTGGCACGACCGGCGAAGTATTGGTTGACCATCCCAGCAGAAATAGAGTCTTTGTCCGAATCTGCAATGAGTTGCGTAACCGCTGCAGCGAGGCTGCGCGTGTCGTACCCTAGAGCATCAATCAGACTTCTGGCAGCATTCATGTCCAGTTTCTTCCCGCCGACGCGGGCTTCCTGGATGACAAAGTTCACCAGACTTGCTGGCTTGAGGACAGGATTGTTGATCACGATCGTTGCCAAGGAAGCAAGCTTGTCAAGGAGAGCTTTGCCTGTATTTCCGGCTGAATGGGTGATGATCAGGGCCACATTCTCCGGTACGTCACCAGCAAGTTTCAGTAGTCTCGGCTGGATATCAGAGGGAGTTTTCTCCGCATCGGTGATGCACGCGATTGTCGCTGAGGAGAAGAGATCCGTGCCAAAGATCTCGTCGAGTACGGTCGGGACCAAGTCAGCGCCCAGAGTGGTGCGTACGCCAGCTTCGGGGTTTTCTTCCTGGGCTTGGGCAATGCGTCGAGCAAGCTCTCGCTCAGCCAGAAACTGCTCTGGCCCGGTGATGAGGGTCATCCGCCCATAAATGCTCGACACAGTTCCAAGTATGCCGTATCAGAAGTCAGAAAGATCGAGGAAGCGAGGTTGTAAATAAGGATTCGTTGTTTTTTCGATGGCCATTGTGCTCGATGGGCCATGTCCGGCGAAGATCCTCGCAGCATCCGGCAAACCCAGAACAGGTCCTCGCAGAGTCTCAAGCATCACAGTTGAATCCCCGCCAGGCAGATCGGTTCGCCCGATGGCTCCCGCGAAGAGGACATCTCCGGTGAAGATGAAGGTGTCTTCGGCTTCTGTGACACTGTAGAGGACACAACCGCCGGTGTGACCTGGAGCATGAATGACCTGGATTTCTAGTCCGGCAAGATTCAGGGTTTCTTTGTCGTCCAGGAGCTCAACTCGATGAGGTTCGGTCATGCCATTGGGGAGAATCATGGCCAGCCACACCGATAAGCCGCGATCCAGCCCGGCGGCAGGGTCGCTGAGAAGATGGCGGTCGGCAGAGTGTATCCATACCGGGATGGAGTAGTGGTTGGCCAGGACGGCTGCATCCTGAACATGGTCAATGTGGCCATGGGTTGCCAGGACTGCGACGGGAGTCAGATTGAGCGCAGTGATGAGTGGAACGATGGTTCCCTCGGCATCCGTACCAGGGTCGATGATGACGCACTCGTGTGAGTTGTCGGAAGACAGAATGTAACAATTTGCCTCAAGAGGCCCACAGGCACGAGTTTGCAGACGCATGGAACCAGTTTAGTCGTCTAAACTAGTGGCGAATGACCGTCACAGAGGAGCTTGGAATGAAAAAGACTGTGTTACTTGGAGTATTATCCCTTGTTATCATGGGTTTAACTGCCTGTGGGCCGGATGGCGGCACAGATCCTATAGATACGGGTACCCCGGTTGAAACCCCGCCTGAGGCTCCACTTATCATCAAGCCCAGTGAACTGATTTCTGCTGAAGAAGCGGGCAGTATTACCGGTGAGACGATGGCTGATGACCTGCTCGACTCCACTGAAAACCAGGGGCCGGCGACCATGCGTACGGTCTATCTGGGGGATGAATACATGTTCCAGATCGCTTTGGCTCAGGATTCGATGCTCGACGAGAATGCCCCGGAAGATCAGACTTATATTGCCAATGGTGGTGTTGCCGGGGCGATTGAGCGACTGACTGATGCCCGCGAGCGAA
>WQYJ01000094.1 GCA_009781325.1 Propionibacteriaceae bacterium
CCAGTCTCCACCTCTCACTCTCAGTGCGAGACTAGCTAATGCGATGACGATCACCGAAGCCCCGCCCAGTCCGCCTGCACCAGATAAGCTTCAGCTCACTGGTGGATGGTTCTTCCTGCAGCGAGACTATGCTCAAAGCGTCCAGATCAGCGTCTCCAACCCCACGAAAGAGTCCGTTGTTTTTTACCTGGACTGTGAAAATCCATACGGCGATATCGCCTTAGGTTTTGTCCAGGGTGGCTCCCAGGATCAGCCTATGGTCATCCAAGCAGGCGAGACTCAACTAGTGGAACTGTCACTCTTCACACAAAATGCTTCTCAATCGCATTACCAGCTTGTGGTTGACGCTCATACACTCGGGAATGGTGACCCTGTCGTGGCTTCCACCACAGCGTTTGTTGTCGTGGATAATACTCCGCTCTTAGTCAGCCTTGATTTGGTCAGCACCAATGAATCGACATTTGGGCAAACGTACAGGCTCACCAATCATGGAGGGTATGTTTCCGATATCTCTGTAGCAACTAGTAGCAATGCTCGTGGTTTTGTCAGTTTCGAGCCGAGTATTTCAAACTATGCCATGGATAACGGTGCCTCGATCGACTTTACAATCAGACCTGACTTGGTGAAAATGCAAAACATAGCAAAACTGTCAATTGATGACAAGCTTATCGTGACAGGTGGCGGCAACAGTCAGTCCTTTGACTTTTCGATTGATGTCGCAGGCGACCTTAAGGCTATCTCCATGGGCCGCCTCGGGTTGTTGCAAGAGGGTAATCCCTTGTGGAACCTCAATCTGATCCCCAATGATCCATGCACAGTCAACAGTAGCGTGGGTTTTGAAGGAATAGCCCTGAATGCTAGCTGTTTGTTTCCCTATGGAGTTAATCAGATGTTGCCCGTCACCGTCGAGTACTATGTGCGCCCCTACAGTGGAGATCCAAACAGCTATACCTCTAATTTGGAAACAACATTCACACCTGACATTGAGTTGCGGTTAGAAAATTCCATGCTGATGGACTCTGAGACGTTTCTGACGCTGACTGGTGAATCTGCGACGCAATTCAAGCAAGACACCCAACGTGCTGTGGCAGCGAAACAAGAAATGCAAGATGCAGGGATCCAACTGGACTCCCTGCTGGTGCCTGAATGGATGACACCAGAGATCTGGGATGTCTTCCAACAGAAAGAGATTGAGTATCCGCAGCAGATCAAGGGACTTGGTGATTTGCTTGAGGTGGTCGTATCCATGCATATTGACTACACGTCTCTCAAGCTTGGAGAAGGGGCATTGTCTAGACTCCTCACGGGTCTGTCATGGGGAAATACCATTTGGAATGGACTCAAAGACTATTACCACGCGTATACTGTGGCGGATTGTGTATACACAAGTCCCTATCTCACTCCCGCCGAGCAGAAAGCGTACTACAACGCAGCGGTTTCCAGATTGTTGTTTTCCACAATGGCCATGGCCCTTTTGCCTATACCAGGATGGGCTGGTTTACTCCTAGGTGGCGCAGCCGGATTGGGTGCATGGTGGGCTGGTTATGACATGGCAGATCTTGAGAAGAAGTCCCAATACGCTGGATGTCCAGATAAAGACGGCAACTCCATGACCTTCGATGCTAAGGGACAACAATGCACCAATCGGCACAAGGTTGATGTTAACTTCCAAATGCCATTTGGCGAAGTAACTGATGTAACGATGTCTTCACGTATGGGAGCGAATGCGGCAACTCAGCTTGAAGCGGATAGTGACCTGATGCCGGGAGGTGACAGAAGCTTCCCATCCGATGTTTTCGTCAATGGAGTCGATACAGGAATCACTCAAACGACTGGCAAGAACGAAATCATGACATTGCACATACCTGTCGAGTTCTTTAGCCAAGGTGAGTTGAATAACATCAGCCGCACATTCTGGCTTAACGGAGGAAACTACTACATCACCGCAGATACCTCAGTGACGGTCTCGTACTCTCCAGAAACAATGCTGTACTATTTTGGGACTCCTCAGGACCTTCCCGAGGTACGTTCCTTGCCGGATTTTGCGGTTTATCCCGAGAACATTGCACTAGCAAGGGACGCTATTGTCGGTGAATCGAATGAACTGCGTGTCACAGTCAATAACCGGGGGCCTCGTTCTGGACTGGCTGACGTAACAGTCTCTGACTCCTCCGGTGTGATTTACACCTATAGTGAACGTCACTCTGGCCAATTTCAGAGAATTGATGCGTACTCTTCTGTTGAGATTTCCATACCTTGGACACCTACTCAAGATAAGGAACAAGTGAGCGTTGTGGTGTCCAATAAGACTCCTGAGACAGATGAACGACGACTCGATAACAACCAAACAACCGTGACTGCCAAGGCTCGGTATCGCCAGGTTCCCAGAATCCTCGACATCCAACCAAAGCTTGCCACTGCTGATGGAACCACGCTTTCGGTAGACCTGAGTGAAGCCGCCGACGTCACTAGGGTTAGCTTTACTCTTGATGAGTCTCAGATCAGCGAGGACCCACAACTTGTGAGCATGGGTGGGGGTGTGACTCGATACTTTGTCATGGCTGAGCATCTGTCCGTTGGTTCTCACAGCATTGGCGTTGAGATTGAGTACACAATCAATCAAACCGAAACTCGGACAATCAGCGCATCCGCAGACCTGTCGGTCGAACAAGAGACTTTCTTGTCCGTCGAAATCGACTCAACCTTGACTGATCCAAGCGTTTCGCTGGCTCGACTCCTTCCAGGGAGGTATGTGTCAGTAGACGCAGACCTGTATTCGACCTATCCAGGCAGCTACTCAGTGCGCCTTTCGGGTGAGATGATTGCGCAACCAGAGTCATACTATGTTTTCGTCAGAGGCGAAGAAGGATTCTCCTTTTCTAGTTTGGCGGAGCTAAAGACCCCGTACTCTCTTCAGGGCTATCCGGCACTGACTCTTGTAGAAGACGACCGGGTTACTTTGAACAACTTGATGGTTTTGAACATAGATGGGGCGTTTGCCGGTTCGCAGTCGTACTTCTTTGACAAGACAAACCTGAGAATGCCTCCTGGTGTCTACGACGTGGTTATGTCCTATGTTATCGATGAAGCCGTTTATGGAACGGCTTATCACACCATAGACTTGACGAAGGGAAATCGAGTCATCAATCTTGGTGAGTACGCCAATTCATTCCGGGAGTTCCAGGTGCCAGATGAGGAGATCATGGGTTCTCACACTGCTGAACTCCTCCTTCAGGTGGGCACGATGGAGATGGGATTCTCCACTATGTGCGATGCCAAATCTGAACACTCGATCCTTTGCAGTATGCAGCCAGTAGGTTCTCCTTATAGCCTCGGTGGAATTGTGCGTCCAAAGGAGCTGTTTGTCAGTGTCGGGCCGAGTTTGTATTGGGTGGATTTGCTCAGCGAGCCGTCTGTCACGACCTTACGCCGAGCTGACCTGAACCAGCTCAGATTAGTCTTGCCTGACCCAACCTGCGAAATGATAGATTCCACTGTGGCCGGCGATATGGGGAGCTTTCAACTCCAAGGGTCTCAGATATTCCTCCCTGATGGGGAATTCCTCGTTGAATTCCACTATCGCTGCGGCACAGATCTCCTGATGTTCCCGGCTTGGATTTCTGTTCCCGGTGCTACAAGCGTGAAGCTTCCAAGTGTCTCCGAATTACTTACCTTAGGAATGATTGCCGTCAGCGTCGAATGGTCTGACACCTACACCAGCACCTACCTCGAAACTCAGGACTGGGGCTCCTATGTACAACTGGAGCCGGGGCAACGTCTCATTCTTCCCCCGCAGGACAATGAGTTGACCTTCATCGCCACGATTGGTGATCAAGGCAGTGTAGAGATATCAGCTACTGCTAAAAAGAACGGGGCAGTAATTAACCTTGGTGTGGATTACTCCGGAACTGCCTCCATCTCCGGTCCCTGGGGTCAGCGAGATTTCGTGGCCGGAAGCCAGGGAATAGCTATGTTGGATGGTTTGAAGGATGCACAGGGGAACAAATTTGAGTCCTTCAGTGGATACCCATTCGAGTTTGATTTATTGGATGCCGTAGAGACGGAATACGTTGTGGCTGAGCTCCAGGGAACCATAACGTTCACCGATGTCAACGACCCAACTAACATCATTAGCAAGCCAATTTCAGGAGCTTCCTCCCATGCGATGATGTTCACCTGGCCGGAGGAGATTGGGACATACTCTGTTGTCATCACTATCAATACTGATGTGTCACAGAGTACGCCGACGCTAACGCCGACGCCGACGCTAACGCCGACGCCGACACATACGCCGACGCCGACACCTACGCTGACACCGACACCTACGCTGACACCGACACCGACACCGACGCTGACGCCGACACCGACGCCTACGCCTACGCCGACACCGACACCGACGCCGACACCGACACCGACGCCAACGCCGACGCCGACGCCGACGCCAACAACAACACCAACACCAACACCAACGCCGACACCGACACCGACGCCAACGCCAACGCCAACGCCAACGCCTACCCCGACACCAACACCAACGCCAACGCCTATTCCAACGAGCGAGCCGAACCCTTCGCCGACAGCAGATACACCAAAGGAATCTCCAACTGAGGAAAACAAGGTGGAACTGAGTGTCTCAACTGTTGTTCAGGGAGGAGAAGTGACCATCACCGGTGGGAACTGGGTTCCCACGGAAACTGTTCAGATTGAGGTCCATTCCGTCGTCATTGATCTCGGAGTCTTTGCAGTCAACCCTGATGGCACCTTGTCTCCAGTGACCTTCACCGTACCGCCTAGCTTTGAACCTGGTGCGCATAAGGTGATTGTTACCGGTTCGACATCCGGCGCCTGGGAGGCATCTTTCACGGTCATCGCTACTGGTGCACCGGTTCCAGATGAACCCAAGGCTCCCACGGGTGGTTACTCGATTCCAGATCCTTCTGTTTTGTTGTTGATTCTTCTTGTGACAGTTGGTGTCGCAAGGGCATGTGTGGTGACGGGGACGAATGTGTCAAGGGGATAACGTGACACACATTACCCTCCGGTCATCCTGCCGCAGGCAGGACCTCCGGCAGCCGACGTAGGGTCTGTGCCAGGGGTCAGGCCCCTTGGCATATTTCCGGTAGGTCTTTACCCAAGTCCACACGTCGGCTTCCGGGGGTCCTGCCTGGCGGCAGGATGACGGGGAGTTGGGTTTGGAGGGGACGGGGTCTACGGGACGTGTAACTTGACGCATGCGTCCCCCTCTGGACGCACATGGCCTTTTTCGCACTAAACTTCTCTTCATGCGAGGTGAGTTCAAGGTTCCTGGAGGGAAGCTGGCGACTATCGAGATTGAGTACTGCGATGGTTTTATTACGAAAGCCAGTCTTTCTGGGGACTTCTTTCTGGAGCCTGATGAGGCACTGAGTCGAATCAACGAAGCCATCGTCGGGCTTCCTATCACCGCCAAAGTCACAGAAATTGCCCAAGCAATCACCAGCAACCTCCACCGAGACGACACCCTCGTAGGATTCACTGCCAAAGATATAGGCTTTGCGGTGCGTCGAGCATTGGGGGCTTCAACCTCGTGGCATGATCACGTTTTCACCCTCATCCAGGACCAGCCGCGATCCCCGGCCATGCACATGGCTCTGGACCAGGTCTATGCCGAAGCGCTGTCGCAAGGAACACGAGGTCCGACCTTGCGCTTCTGGGATTGGGCATGCCCGGCAGTCGTCATCGGCTCCTTCCAGTCACTGTCCAACGAAGTGGACCAAGAAACTGCTCACAGCCACGGAATCACCATCGTTAGGAGAATCTCCGGAGGCGGTGCGATGTTCATCGAACCTGGGAACACTATTACTTACTCGCTCGTAGTCCCCGGTTCCTTGGTCGACGGCCTCAGCTTCGAAGAATCCTATGAGTTTCTTGACACCTGGATACTTAATGCGCTGAACACTTTGGGTATCGATGCAACCTATAAGCCTCTCAATGACATCACCTCCCCAGTTGGGAAAATCGCCGGTGCTGCTCAGAAGAGGCTTCATGATGGTACGGTCCTTCACCATGTCACGATGGCTTACGACATCGACGCTGACAAAATGGGTCAGGTGCTGCGAATCGGGCGAGAAAAGCTCTCCGACAAAGGAATCGCCTCAGCTAATAAACGAGTCGATCCTCTGAAGTCTCAAACGAATATGGAACGCCACGAGATTGTGGACTCCTTCATCGATTCCTTCAGCACGCAGTACACCCTAGTCATGGGTTCAGTGTCCTGCGAAGAGGAAGCCGCAGCCCAAGCACTCGTGGAGTCCAAGTTTGGAACCACTGCATGGCTTGGTCGCATTCCCTAGTCCTTATGTCGCCCCCCGGTCATGCTGCCGTCAGGCAGTATCCCCGGCGGCTAACGTTGGGACTGTTGTTAGATTGTCCTCGCTTTGGTCCTTAGATTGGCCCTCCGGTCATGCTGCCGTAGGCAGTATCCCCGGCGGCTAACGTTGGGACTATTGTCAGGTAGTCTTCGGTTTGGTCCTTAGATTGGCTGCCGGGGGTCCTGCCTGGCGGCAGGATGACGGGGGTTGATCTGGGGACTGAGGTGATGATTAGTCCGAGCAGGATTAGTCCCATGGCTAGGATGAGGACCCAGTCTGCTGAAGGTACGGCTCGTCCTCCGGTGTTGATCACGATGGGGGTTTCTATTTCTTCTGTAAGCGGGACTATGTCAACAACAATCGCAGGCAACAGAGCTGTTTGGTGTGGGCTGCCTACCTTGTGGCGGGCTTTCACGATGATCGCACCGGTGGCATCCTTTCCTACAAGAACCTCCTCATAGGACACGCATTGATCGACCAAGGTCTCGGGCACTTCCCAGGGGCCCAATCCGGATATGACCGCCGTACCCTCGGCATCGATCTCTGAGTCAGAAATTTCATAGGTGAAGGGCAGGATCACATCATCAGCATCACTCCAAACCAGGGACTCACACTCGCCGTCGACAGCTAAGATCGGGCCGCGAAGGTGCCCGCTGAGAGTCCAGGCAAGGTTTGGACTCAGTCCTGTCACGCTCACAGTATCGGTCAGCACATCTCCGGCTTCAAGGATGGCTGCAGAAGCTTGAGTGCCCACGGCAGGGCTAAACACCAGCTCAACTGATGCCGCACCTGAGAGCCCACGCGGTGTTGGAATGCCAAAGAACAGCATCTGAGGCTTCTTACCCCCACCCTTAAAGGCCATGGGGTAACGAGGGGAAACATTGGCAATACTCCAGTTCACCTCGTAGATCCCCTGCTGGGTGAGCGGTGTCACATAGGTCATCGACGCCTTCCCGGACGAATCAGTCATACCAGTAAGACCAGTGACAGAACCATCTGGATGAATCACATCGAATCCAACACCATACCGAGCAGGAATACCAGGAAGCTGAACAGCAAAGACAATCTCATCTCCAGGGAATGTGAGTTCTGCGAGATTATCTTCCACCGAATAACTCGACCCATCCCAAATCGCCGCCTTAGCCCTAGCTTGGGCAACAAGACCCACCACATCAGACA
>WQYJ01000095.1 GCA_009781325.1 Propionibacteriaceae bacterium
AACATTGAGTGGCGTAATCTGACCGGCGGCATCGTTACCTTACATCGAGCAACACGACCACCCCAGGAGTAAAAAGTGACCACCGAATCACCGTTTGCTTTGGATCAGTACGCGTGTGTGTCCTGCCCAGTGAAAACCCAAAACTGGCTGAAAACCTATGCAGTGGATGCTCAACCCATTGACTCCCATCTTGTGGAGACTTTTCGTGAAGTCAGTTCTCATCGAGCCAATGTTGCTGCGACCTTGATCACCCGCCACGGAAAAAACGTACGCGATCTCAGCTCCATCACTGAAATCGATGAGCAAGTCACCGCTTGCGTTGAGGCGATGACGCAGGGTGTCCCCATTATCTTGAATGCTCAACTGCCTGTTGATTGGGAAAACCATCGATGCGGGATCGCTGATGTGTTGCTGCGCGCGGATGATAGCGATAATCCCAAGTATTATCCAGGCATCATCAAAGATTCCAATGTGCTGAGTACGAGCGTCCAGGGGCACAGCCACCAACTGCTCAGTACACTGGTGAAGCCTTTTCTCCATGATGCCGAAAACCAGAAGTACCAGTTCCGATTTGAGTCGCATTCATCGGACCTTCTTCAGTTGGCACACCTCTGGTTCCTTCTTCGCTCGGCTGGCTTTGCTGCTGAGGATCCGTGGGGAGCAATCATTGGCACTGATTTTGAGGACGTCAATCGTTGCTGTTTCGTCTCGTGGATGAACCTCCAGGACAAATTGGTTCGTGCATTCTCCTACACCTCAGCCCATGCGTGGCGGAAATACACTCCATTGAGCCGCTATCAGCATGAGCATCGCTTCCGCGTACGGGTAGGTTCGCGCGCTCTGCAGGCTGAGGAGGCCGGTCTGCCGCTAGTAGCTTCGCCCGTCCATGTCCCTGAGTGCGATATGTGTGAGTGGTGGCCGGAGTGCCAGGCTCAACTCGGGGACGACGTTTCGGTCATGATTGAGCGGTCGCCTTTGGATGCTCGCGAAATCATGACCCTGCGCAGCTTCGGTATCTTGACGATCACCGACCTTGCTTCCAGCGATGTTGATGCTCTGCTGCCGCAGTATCTTCCCAAGGTTGCACATAGGTCTGGTGCTGATACCCGGCTGCGACTGGCTGCGCGACGTGGTCGTCTCATTGCAGCAGGAATCCATCTTGAGCGTCTCACCACAGGTGCTATTGAACTTCCGTCAGCACCTGTTGAGATCGATATCGACATTGAAACCTCGTCGAATAATCGTGTCTATCTGTGGGGGTTCCTCGTCGATGACCGCCGCCTGCCGGACAGCGAACCAGTCTATTACCCTATTCATCGTTTTGCATCGCTGACCCAGGCACGAGAGTTAGAACTTGCGGAAGAGGCAGCGACCTGGTTGATGGAGAAGATTCAAGACTTGGGTGAAACCGAGGTTTTGGTTTGGCACTATTCGAACTACGAAATATCGACTTTGCGGCGTTTCGCGAGTTTCCGCCGTCAAGCCTCTCCGGCATTGTCGTGGTTATCGAAGTTTACTTCCACTAATTTTGTTGATCTTTTGCCCGTGGTGAAGAGGAACTTCTTTGGGGTTGATGGGTTAGGACTCAAAGCTGTCGCTACTGAAGGAGCCGGTTTCTCGTGGAGAGACCCCGAGCCATCCGGACTGAACTCACAGTTCTGGTTCTCTGATGCTATCCACGCAGACAACGCCAAACAACGTCAAGCCATCACCACCCGCATCCTCGAATACAACGAAGACGACACCCGAGCCACCAGAGCCCTGCGCCAATGGCTGAGGTCCTTGGATTAGCGGGTAATCCAGCATCATCCAGCCACCAGACGTAAGGGTGGGACTAGGCCCACCTCTGCCATGACTTCAAAGGCTTCTCGTTCTTGTTGGGTGAATCTGACTGGCTGACCGTAATCTGGATCGGTGAGCACGGACATCAGGCAGTCGCCGCATTCGATGGGATCAGCTTGACAGGTGTCGCAATCAATCATGTATGACTTCATAATCTTGAGTCTGACAAAGAGCTCTGACATTTTTGTCACTTGCGTGGTCTACAGTGGGTCGCATGGTTGTTTCACAGGTTAGTTCGCCAGTGGGTGCTCGCCCACCCAGTTATCCGGATGAGAACCTGTATCAACCGACAATCGATGACATCGACACCCCGCTGATCGATACGACCTTCTGCGTGATTGACCTTGAAACCACAGGAACTTCCCACGAATCTCGCATTACAGAGATCGGTGCTGTCAAAGTGTGCGCCGGAGAGGTCATCGGGGAGTTCCACACCCTGATCAATCCCAATGTCCCCATTCCGGCATTCATCACCTCTCTGACCGGGATCACCAACGCCGATGTGAGATCAGCCCCTATGCTGAGGGAGGTTTTTGCCTCGCTGATCGAGTTTTGCCGAGGTTGTGTGATGGTGGCCCACAATGCCCGCTTCGATATGGGTTTCATCGCCAGGGCGTCGACCGGATTGGGCTACGAATGGCCTGCGTCCATACACCTCGATACGGTTGCACTCGCCCGCCACATCATCCCGCGCAACGAAGTGAAAAACTACCGTCTGGAAACTCTTGCGCGGTATTTCTCCACATCCATCAGCCCCACCCACCGCGCACTCGACGACGCGCGTGCAACCGTGGACATCCTTCACGCCATGTTTGAGCGTGTCGGCAACCAGGGTGTGCGTACTCTTCACGAACTCCAGCACTTCTCTCACACCATTTCCAAGGCCCGTCGCGATAAACACTCCTGGGCAGCCGATCTACCAACCGGCCCAGGAGTTTACTATTTCGTACGCGATGCAGAGCGGGGCCGCCAGATTCTCTATGTCGGCACATCTAAGCAAATCCGTAAACGTGTCGCCACCTACTTCACAGCTTCGGAGTCGCGGCGCCGCATGGATGAAATGGTCCTATTGGCGACCGGTGTGGAAGCCACACCATGCCGTACTGCTTTGGAAGCAGCCATCGTCGAATTGCGTCTGATCACCGCCCATCAGCCGCCGTACAATCGCCGGAGTAAGAGTCCGCATCACACATGGGTCAAGACCACCGTCGAACCCATTCCTCGTCTGTCGATTGTTCGCAAGGTGTGTGATGATGGTGCAGCTTACTGCGGTCCCTTTCCTGGGAAACAGGCCGCTGAGGATGCCTCGTTAGCGATCACCGAAGCCTTTGCCGTACGCCCGTGCCTGGATCGGCTGTCAGTCAGCACGGCGCGCGAACCCTGCGCCCTTGCTGAGATGGCATCCTGCCCTGCGCCATGTACATGCACGAATCTGGACTCCTATGACCAGACCATCGATCGGGTCAAGCAGTGCCTGAATGGGGACATCCGCGAGGTACGCCGGCGGTGTCTGGAAACAATCGCAGACCTGTCCGAGCAATACCGCTATGAGGAAGCCAATGATGTTTTAACACGCCTGCGCCTTTTCGAATACGGCATGCACCGCAAGGCGCGCCTCATGTCACTGGCTTCCTGCCCGCAGATCGTGGCTGCCCGCAGGCTCGATCAAGCCTGGGAGATACATATCATTCGGTACGGGCAGTTGGCAGGTGCTCAGGTGGCTCGCAGCGGTGAAGACCCGTACCGTATCGCAGAAACGGGGCTGTCAGCAGCAGCAACCATCAGCCCTCCAGCGGTTGAAGGAATGCCCGGCGGTTCCATCGAAGAGGCAGAACTGATTGCCGCTTGGATGGAACAACCAGGGGTAAGACTGCTTGATATTGAAGGAATCTGGGCCTGGCCGACCCATTGTGAACTAGAGGATCTCCACTGACTCCATAATGACAGGGTTACGCGGGCGGTTGTTGAAGCCTGTGGGCGTCACGGCGATATCGTCGACGACTTTCTGGCTGGCGGGATCGGTGACCTCGCCGAAGATCGTGTGCCTGCGATTGAGGTGGGGAGTCTTCGCCACGGTGATGAAGAACTGGGAGCCATTCGTACCTGGGCCAGCATTTGCCATGGCCAATAGGTAGGGTCGGTCGAAGCTCAGTTCGGGGTGGAACTCATCGCCGAACTGGTAACCAGGTCCGCCGCGGCCATCGCCTTGGGGGTCGCCGCCCTGGATCATGAAGCCATCAATGACGCGATGGAAAGTCAAGCCATCATAGAAATGTCCTGTCGTCTTCATGCCTGTTTCCGAGTCGGTGTATTCCTTGGTTCCATTAGCCAGGCCAACGAAGTTTGCCACTGTCGTCGGTGCCTGGTCATCGAAGAGGTCGATCCGGATGTCGCCATAGTTTGTGTGCAGAATTGCCTGAGTCATTCCATACCTTTCAGTAAAGTTCGCCTTCTATTCTGCCACCGGTTTTGCCCGTGGCGCCGACCAACACTCCTGGTGTGAATGCTGAAAATCTGCATCCGGCATTTGTCCGTACAATGGATTTCAGGGGAATGTCAGGGTACTTTCTGCTTCTAATCACAGTAAACTGGAATAACTCCACATGGAGTAAGGAAACGTTAGGATGACGATGAAAATACACAAGGAAGATATCCTAGACACTGCTACCGACACTGCAAAGACGGTAGTTGAGTACGGTTCCTCAGCATGGGATGAGGCGGTTGAGCGGATCACTCCTCTGCTGGAAACCGCCGCAAAGAAGGTCGGACCAGTCGCAGATGAAGCCTGGGGAGCAGCCAAGGATGCGACAAGGCGAGCGGCGGGACTCGCAGCCGACACAGTTGAACGCATTCAACCTTCAGTGAACACTGCATTGGGCAGAGTAGCTCCGGCTGTAGATCGCGCCCAGAAGGCCGTTTCAGACGACCTGTTGCCGAAATTGATTAAGGTTCTTCATGACGCCGCAGCGACACCTGCAGGCTCTGAAGCCCGCGAGATTCTTGCCCGTCTAGACGAGCGCGCTAACAAGTCCATGGATGCTCTTCAGGGCGAGTTAGTGAAGTCCAAGAAGTCGTCCAAGGCCAAGACCATCGCTACAGTTGCCGCCGTTGGTGCTGTGCTCGGTGCGCTGGCGATTGCTGTGCGTACTTTCTTAGGAAGCCGCGAAGACTGGGCAGCCTATGAGCCGGACGAACCCTATGTTTACCCTGATGACGACTATGAAATCGACGAGGTTTTGATTGAGACCGAGGTCACCCTCCCCGAGCCTGCGGCAGGAGCCGACGAGGCTGGCGAGGGTGTCGCTGGTGAGACCGAGGAAGGCGCCTCTCCTTATGGCGAGGGCTCCTATGCCGGTGCGAATCCCCCCGAGGGTTTTACTATCAAGGGCAATGAGCGCTCAATGAAGTTCCACACACCAGACGCCTCTGGCTATGCACGTACGAACGCAGACGTGTGGTTCTCCTCCGAAGAGGCAGCCGAAGCAGCTGGCTTCGTACGCTCACAGCGCTGAGAACAATAACTCACAGGAAGGGGCACCGCATGGTGTCCCTTTTTGTGTTTGGCGGCATTTCGGGTTCGGTAATCGTATACATAGTGAAAGGAGTTGATTATGCCGACTATGAACGACCAACAGTTCCGCGAACTGTACGATCGCCATGTTGGCATGGTCTACCGAGTTTGTTATGCGTACATGAAGAGTCCTTCGCCTACTGAAGATGCTGTTCAGGAGACCTTCATCCGGGCGCTGACCCGGGCTCCGCGATTTGAGTCATCCAGTCATGAGAGGGGCTGGTTGGTGAGGACCGCGACCAATATCTGCAAGGACACTGTGAAGACTTGGTGGCGCTCTAAGGTCACGTTGGACATGACTGCGGACACTGTGGACACTCCAACAGATTCGCTGCTGGGTGCGGTGATGTCGCTGCCCGATAAATACAAGACGGTGATCTACCTCTATTACTACGAGGGGTATACCAGCGCCGAAATCGCTCAGGCTCTTGGGCAACGGGCCTCGACGGTACGCAATCATCTCTCGGAAGCACGCAAACTCCTTCGGCAACAACTAGGTGGTGAGTTTGATGAAGAATGATCAGATTATTGCGGCGTGGGATACGGTCAACCCCGATGCGGGGACGCGTACTCGGATGCTGGGGAATGTGCTGACATCCATAGAGCCTTCGCGCAGGCGTACACAAAAAGAGCGATGGGAACCCTGGAAGGTCTTGGTTCCGGTGGGCGCACTAGCGGTGATCCTCGCTATCGCCGCGCCAATGTATCTAAACGGTGCACAGATCCCGCTCACAGACTCCCAGGGCGTAACCGTCACCCAGGTCAATCGCTTTCCTAATAGTCCTACATCACTGGATCTGGTTCCCTTCACTGAGGAAGAGTTGCTGACAGGGGTTGACATCTTCTCCGCAAAGGTGATCCGGATCGAGACCATCAAAGTGCAGTTTTCCGACTCGGATACCTACATGAGCGTGGTAACTGTCCAGGTCAACAGCGTGATTCGCGGAGACATGGCCCCTGGGGACCAGATCAAGATTCTGATCCACCCGCCAGTTGGTGCCCTGTGTTCCATCTGTGAAATGTCGTCACAGATTAGCCGAGGTTCCACCGCAATCTTTCTAGCCACTCCCTCCGCCGAAGGCTACTACGCCACTGGAGATTTCTCCGAGGTTTTCTACTACTCCGACGTTAGTGAGTACTATCTCTTCGACCCAGTCCGCCCCCTCTTCATCGAAACCAGCACGGGCGTACTCTTCAACACCTGGGGTTGGCCAACTCTGGCACAGCAAGGCAGCCCAACCCCACAAAACGGGATCTCGCAGATTGCTTCACTAGAGATAGTTGAGGATTTCATCCGCTCAATGATCTAAACATGCCCAGGGGCCAGGCCCCATGGCACGTTCTCCTCCACCGGTCATCCTGCCGAAGGCAGGACCCCCGGAAGCCAACGTATGGACTTGGGTAAAGATCCAACCCCCAAGACCCTACGTCAGCCGCCGGGGGTCCTGCCTTCGGCAGGATGACCAGGGGGTTGAGTACCTCGGGTCAACCACAGCGAGCCACACTCCATCAACAAAACTCACAGCAAAATTCCCAACCCCCGGTCATGCTGCCGAAGGCAGTATCCCCGGCAGCCAACGTAGGGCCCCTGCCACAGGATAAGCTATGGGCTCATGTACACACTGATCTATGCGCTCTGTGCGTTGGGGCAGTTGGCCTTGGCGGTGATTGCTATTCGGTTGTTTGTCCGGGCGAAGTCGTTGAGCGGGTTCATGTTGATTCTGCCGATTGCGGCGGTGGTGTGGGATAACACGATTGTGGCGTTGGGGGCGTCGATTGGGGATGGGGCGTTGTTGGTGGGGTTGTCGTGGCCTCGCTTCATTGGGCATGCGGTGTTCACACCGGTGTGGATTTTCACTGGGATTGGTTTTGCCGTACGGGCGGGGGCAACTCGGCTGGGTGCGACCTGGGTCCAGGTCGGGCAATGGGTGCTGTACGCGGTGTGTTTGGTCTTTGGGGTGCTTCGTTCGGTGGTCTTTCTGGTTATGGAGCCAACCACTCAAGGGGATTTGTTCTACTATC
>WQYJ01000096.1 GCA_009781325.1 Propionibacteriaceae bacterium
ACCCACTCCGACTCCCCCACCTCCACCTGCAAAGGCTCCATCATCCACTGGTCACACAGCATACATTCCAATCCCAAAGACTTGCACTGGCTGGTGTCAAGCATGGGAGGCAATACCGAAGAATCCTCTCAATCTAGGCTTAACATATGTTGCTGGGAAAGTAGCCATGAATGATGTTCTCATGAAAGGCGGCCAATGCTATTACGAAAATAGTCATGGTATGAATGTCTGCTGGGGTGGTACCAGCACTCTCGCCCATCGTGGAGGGACCACAATAGGAAACACATTTGTAGCAAAAATTCCAGATGGCAGCGGAGGGGTAATTGACCCGAGGAAGTATCGGGACTACGTGCCTCTGATAGAGCACGAGTTCACGCATACATTGCAATGGCAAACTCTGGGCGTAGGGATGGTTGACTATCTTCTATGGGAGGCGCGTGTTGCGGTAGTCAATTGGGTACTCGAGGACATGCGCCTTCCACCAATCGGCATGGGCTGTGGTAACCCCTACGAAATCTCCGCATCGCTAGTGAAAGGAGGATATCTATGCTGAGCATGATAGGTCGCGAAAAAGGGAAAAAGCCACATCGGTTTGTAGGGTCCTTGAATCCTTTAGAACGGGTACAAGCCAACTCACAAACAAAACGAGTGAGTTCTCGACTATCGCTATTCTTGCTCGTGAATATGATGGTTTCTCTTGTTGCCGCGTCTTCAGGATGCAGTTGGATTCTTGATGTCATTAGTGACCCACTCCCGTCGATATACATGTATGTAAGTGATGGCGATTACTATGTTGGTGACCGGTGCTCCCAAGAATTAATTGAAATTGCCGTTTTTATGTCGGGAGATGTTATGTATCTCCCGTTCGACATGGACAGGGCTGTCTGGCATGGTGTCGCCGATGCACCTGGAGTTGTAGAGTTTCAGTTGTTCAGCAATGAACAGCCAGGTGTAGTAGTTGTCTTTGATGATGACACACACCC
The DNA here is from genome assembly GCA_009781325.1 of Propionibacteriaceae bacterium. GTDB lineage: Bacteria > Actinomycetota > Actinomycetes > Propionibacteriales > Propionibacteriaceae > WQYJ01. The sequence continues at coordinate 984 of WQYJ01000096.1, forward strand.
AGAATCGGTTGAGATCGTTGTGTCTACCCGCAATACAAAAGGCTACGAAAGAGCCATTGATGTCAACCTCTCCAAACTTGAAGAAGGTATGGTATTTGGCTATGTCACCCCTCAAACGTTAGAAGAGTTCTGGCGGTTGCCGAACAGTGACTTCGGATGTTAGTGGAGAAATGAACTACCTATGACCTGGTCAAAAGAGGATACCCGCACAGTGTCAAGTGGATTCACGATGGACAAACAGGCAGAAACCTGCGCTCAACGAGGTCGTACATGTCGCAGTGTGACAAGGCTGGGTGCTGTAATCCTATCGATGCTGCTGGTAGTTCCACTGTCTGGATGTAGCTGGATGATTTATGCGCTCAGTGACCCGTTCCCGTCTATCTATGTTTCTCCTCGAGATGGAAGCTATTACGTTGGCGATCGATGTTCTACGCGGTTGATCGAAGCAGCAGTTTTCTTGTCAAAAGACGTTAGGTATTTACCATTCGACATGGATAAGGCGATTTGGCGTGCAACCGCTGATCGGCCGGGGGTTCCAGATTTTCGCATTTATGCCGCCGATCAACCAGGTGTTTCCGTTCTTTTCGATGACGGATCCCATCCAGATTCGATAAAAGTAACCGTATACACTCGTCATGGAAAAGACTATGAAGACGCAATAGATGTCATTCTGTCTGAACTGGAAGAGGGAATGGTGTATAGCTATGCCGGCCCGTACTCATGGGAGGACTACTGGGACTTGCGCAGTAGCGACTTTGGATGTTAGTGGTCGCTTAGGCTACCTGGGCCCCCACAGGTACGACGAGAGCCTCACAGGGGGTGTTCATGGAGACGGGGAGGACGATTGAGCGGGCTGGCTCAGTGCATCCGTTGATGCGTTCTAGGAGCATGTCGGCGGCCATGGTGCCGATTTCTCGTTGGGGGAGGTGGGTGACGATGATTCCTGGGTACGTGAAGAGCGCTTGGGGCGGGCCGCCGAAGGAGACTAAGCCTATGGTAGGCGGTAGGAGTTCCTTGCGGAAGAGGACTCTCAGTGCGCCTGTGGCTAGGGGATTGTTTCCGACGAAGATGGCGTCGGGGGGTTCGGTGCCGGATAGCAACTCTAGGGCTAGCCTTTCACCCTCAGCTTCGCTGGTCTGTAAGGCTTGTTTGATGAGCGCTGGATCGGGCTGACTGCCCGTACGCTCCAGTACGGCTTGTGTCCAACCCTGAAGCCGTGGCAGCGAGGTTTCTACGAATTCTGGGCCAATGATGGCCCCGAGTCGCTCGTACCCGGCATCGTAGAGCATGTGCGTGGCCCCCAAAGCAGCACTGAAATTGTCAAAAACAACAGAATCGCAAGTGTCATGAGGAGCACGCCGATCCACGCAGACCACGGGCACCCTGCGTTCGATCGCCCAACTCAGGCGAGACTGACAATTCGGGGCGATAATGATTCCAGCCACAGGTTCCCGGGTAGCCATGCGAAGATAGTCCTGCTCGCGGTCAACCTCATCATCGGTATTGCACAAAATGACCGAGTACCCCACCGCACGAGCCGCATCCTCGACCGCGCGGGTCATCTCAGTGAAGTACGGATTAGCAACATCCGGCACGATCATGGCGATGATGTCAGAGGAGGAGGTTCGCAGCCTGCGGGCATTGCCGTTCGGCTGAAACTCTAGCTTGGCGGCTGCCTCGCGTACGGCCTGTGCTTTGGCCTGTGCCACCGGAGTTTGCCCGCCGAAGACACGCGAAACCGTGGCAGGTGAAACCCCTGCCATCTTTGCGACGTCGTAAATGGTGACCATGCCAACTGCTCCAAGTGTTGTATATCCATGGTAGAGCAAAGAAACAAGTCAGGGGCGAATCCTTCGCCGGAGCAAACAACGCGGCTAGGAACCCTGGGCCAGTGGTGCAGGAACCCCTGCTGCAGCCAAGGCAGCGATAGAACGTTCACGGATTTCCCGGGCAGGAGCATTCTGCTGATTGGGAGGTGTCTTGATACGGATACGCAGCGTCACAGCCTTGCTTGTGATGGTTTCCACTCCCAGTAACTCTGGAGGGAAGAGCAGTTTATCGGCGACGATGGGTTCCTGCTCAACCTGATCGAGCACTTCCTGCAGGACTTGGGTGACTTGAGCCATATCCGCCTCGTACGCCACAGGGATGTCGATGATCCCGGTGGAGTAGCCCTGAGAAATGTTCCCGACCTGGTGAATCCGGCCATTGGGTACGTGCCAAATAGTGCCGGAGGAATCACGAATCTTCGTGACCCTCAAACTGATGTGCTCGACTGTTCCGACGATGTCGCCGATATCGATCCGGTCACCGACACCATACTGATCCTCAATGATCATTGAAATACCAGAAAGAAAGTCCTTCACCAGTGACTGTGCACCGAAAGCCAGGATGACACCGCCGATCCCAGCAGAAGCCAGGATGGGATTGAGAGGAACCCCGATGGTGGACATGATCGTTAAAATCACGATAATGACAAGAACCACTGTCCAAATCGACTTAATCAGATGGGCAACCGCAGTCATGTGTACGACAGCTCGCCCGGGCTGTGTCCCCGACGCTTGGCGAAGAGCACTGGCGGCCCTGCGAGCCAGGGTGTCCTCTTCTTCGGCAGCCAGACGGCGCATGCGCGAGGTGACACGGTTGATCAATGTGATGATGAAAATGTGTGCGACAACAGCTATCAGGATCGCAGTCCCGATGATAATGAGCGTGTCAGGCCATTCCCAGGTCAATTCAAGCGTCATGATTCAACAATAGTCGGTGAAATCTATTGCGGCAGCAGGACCGACCGCAGTTCCTCTGCTGTGTCAACAACCCAGGTCGGGTTCGCGGCTATCAAGGCTTCCCGATCCCCTGCTCCCCACGTGACTGCAATGCACTCCATTCCGGCTGCACGCGCAGCTTGGATATCAACTAGAGCGTCTCCTATATATACAGTGTCGTCAATAGCACAATTCATCTTTGCCGCTCCTGCCGTCAAGGGTTCAGGGTGCGGCTTGTGATTACTCACATCATCATGACTAATAACAAGAGGTACGAGCTCAGCCAAGTGGGCAAGATCGAGGGCCCACTGGGCCCCTGCGTACCTCTTCGAGGTCACACAGCCTAGGCGTACTCCTGCGGCGAGGAGATCACTGAGAAGGTCATGGACTCCCGGGTAGTCACTGAGCATGTCTGGGGTGTGCGCGTGGTTCCATTCGACATAGGCGTCGAAGAGTTCATCGGCACGGTCAGGTACGGCATTCTTCAGCGATCCTACGAGAGACTGACCGATCCACGACTTAATCTCATCGACATCCCACTCGTGGCCTAAGACCGTACGGAAACTGTGCTGATAGGAGGCAACGATGAGGTCAATGGTGTTGACCAGCGTACCGTCGAGATCGAACAGAACTACAGGCCAGCGGGGAGTCATCAACTTTGGTCAGCTACTTTCGACTGCTGTGTGAAATCTGGCTGGGCGTAATCTGCACCGGTAGTGTCAGGGGGAGCAGTGAAGGGCTCAGCCATTTGTGTTGGTTCGGCAACCGGGGCAACCGGGGCAGCCGGGGCAGCCGTACTAAAGTCAACCGTGGGCACTTGGCGGGCTGCCGGCTCCTGGATCTGGAAATAGTCAGCCTTGGTGAAATGGGCAGCACCGGCGATGATGGAGTTCGGGAAGGACTCGATCAGGGTGTTGAAGGTGCCCACATTGGCGTTGTAGTACTTCCGGGAGTTCGCGATGCGTGTCTCAATCTGGGCCAATTCGTTTTGGAGTTGCATGAAGTTGGCATTGGCCTTGAGATCGGGGTAGGACTCAACAGTTACTGAGAAAAGGTTCCGCAGTTGTGTCGTCAGTTGGCCTTCGATGTCGGCTCTTAGCGCTGGGTCTGCATTGGAACTCGCCAGAGCTGCTGCCTGATTGCGCAGACCGACCACAGACTCCAAGGTCGACTGCTCGTGGGTGGTCGCCCCTTTGATTGTGCTGACAAGGTTAGGGATGAGGTCGTAGCGGCGGTTGAGTTCGACATCGATTTGATTCCACGACTGCTCAACGAGGTTACGGCCCTGAATCATGCGGTTGTAAATCCCAATGACCCACAGGGCGAGCCCTACGAGGATGAGAATGAGGACGACGAGGGTAATCAATAATGCGATCATTGCAACTAACTCCTTGTGAAGGGCACCTGAGAACCAGTTTATCGGAAATCCTTCTTATTCTTAGTCGAAATTGGGTTCAGGGAGGTCCATATTTGCCAATTGATCCTCAGGAATCTCTCAGGAAATTCCTTCATTTCCCGCTCACCACGGTGAAAAACGGTAAGAACTTGCTTGGAGTGTGACCATTATGAGAGGAGAAATTGCATCTAGGGGCCGAAAGCGATAAGTTCAGGGCTATGAGTCCGGATACTATTGCCAGGTGGCAATTTGGCATCACAACCGTCTTTCACTTTTTGTTCGTGCCACTCACGATCTCACTGAGTGTATTGACAGCGGTGCTACAGTCCATCTGGGTAAAAACAGGCAAGGATGCCTATCTTCGTTTGACGAAGTTCTTCGGGAGACTCTTCCTGATTAACTTCGCCATGGGGGTCGTCACAGGTATTGTGCAGGAGTTCCAGTTTGGTATGAACTGGTCGGAGTATTCCCGTTTCGTCGGCGATATCTTCGGTGCTCCTCTCGCCCTTGAGGCCCTCATCGCGTTCTTCCTCGAATCCACCTTCCTAGGTATGTGGATTTTCGGGTGGGACCGCTTGTCCAAGGGAGCTCACTTGGTTACCATTTGGCTTGGCGCCGTTGGTACCTTTATCTCCTCCATCTTTATTATTGCCGCAAACGCATGGATGCAGAATCCAACAGGCGCCACCTATGTGCCGTCTGAAATTGGTCTGCCTGGGCGTGCAGAACTAGCTGATTTCTTGGCTGTTCTTCTCAACCCAGTCTTCCTGACGCAATGGCCGCATACGATTGCCGCTTCGTTCGTAACGGGCGGCGCTTTCATTGCATCCGTTGCAGCGTATCTTCTTATTAAGAAGAACAAGGAAGGCGCACCTGCTGATGATCTCGTTGCTTATCGCAAGGGCGCAAAGTTTGGTGCATGGGTTCTTATCGTCGCTGGTGTGTGCGTAGTACTCACCGGTGATTTCCTCGGAAAGGAAATGGTCCAGGCACAGCCTCTCAAGATGGCTGCTGCTGAAAAGATCTACGAATCGAGTGATAACGCACCCTTCCAGATCCTTCCTGGCGTTGCTGTCTTCCCAGGGTTCCTCAACTGGCTCTACGGGACAGATATCGTTCAAGGTATCGACCCACTCGTAGCACAGTTCCAGGCTGATGGATACCTGCAAAATGACGGTACACAAACGCAGTTGCAGGAAGAGTTTGCTGACAAACTAGCAGAAATCCGCGGCGATATTGATCCGCTTCCCAATGTGACGATTGCCTTCTGGTCATTCCGTCTCATGATCGGAATCGGTTTGCTCGCTGTATTGGGCGGTATTTTCGTACTGATCGCTGTCCGCAAGGATAAGATTCCTAATCCTTCGGGGCTGTTGACATGCGTGTTTGTCGTCATGCCGCTGCTGCCGCTGATTGCGAACTCCTTCGGTTGGATCTTCACCGAAATGGCTCGCCAGCCATGGATTGTTAACGGCGTACTACCTACGCTGCAAGGCCTGTCTCCCTCTGTTGGGGTTGGTTCGGTCTGGTTCTCACTCATCGTGTACACCCTCGTGTACGGCGTTCTCGCCATCATCGAGGTTGGGCTGATGCTCAAGTACATCAAGATGGGCTTGCCCGAGAATGTCTCTGTGTCCGTCAAGGAAGAGGCTGAGCCTCTATCCTTCGCATACTAGGAAGGGAGTAAACAATCATGTTGTTAGAAGTTACTCCTAGTCTTCTCCAGGTAATCTGGTTCATCCTCGTAGCAGTGCTATGGGTTGGATTCTTCTTCCTGGAAGGCTTCGACTTCGGAGCTGGAATGCTTGTTCCCTTCTTGGGCAAGAACGATCAAGGTCGTCGCGTCGTTATCAACACCATTGGACCACACTGGGATGGTAACGAGGTATGGCTGCTCACCGCTGGAGGCGCGATGTTCGCTGCCTTCCCCGGTTGGTACGCTTCGCTCTTCTCCGGTCTGTATCTACCTCTGTTGCTGGTCCTTCTGGGCCTCATCGTTCGCGGTGTGGCACTTGAGTACCGCTCCAAGAGGGATTCAAAGACCTGGAGGACGAGTTGGGACTGGGCGCTGGCTATCGGCTCCTTCATCCCACCGCTCGTCTTCGGTGTTGGCTTTGCCAACTTCGTGAGGGGCGTACCCGTCGACGTCAGGACCTACGCGGCCGAATGGGGAGGTGTCATTCCGGTTTACGGAGGCACATTCCTCGGTCTATTCACCCCGTTCACCCTGATCGGTGGCTTGTTGTTTGTTTCCTTGTTCTTGGCTCACGG
>WQYJ01000097.1 GCA_009781325.1 Propionibacteriaceae bacterium
GGGGCCAGGAGGCTGTTGCATGAATCAGAATCTGGTTTTTTTCCTACTAGGTATTGTGGTGACTGCTTGAGGTGATACTACATCTTGTGCAGAAAACAACACATCTTGGATTCATGCAACAGCCCCCAGGCCCCATGGCACGTTTTTACCGCACTGAGATGTGCTGAGCGTGCTGTGCGAGAGCACCGCCCAGCGGAAATGACCTAACTTTCCGCCATTGACCTGTTCCGCTGGCTAAGGCAGGCCCAGACCACAGATCCACAGCGGTGATCGGCTGTATGACGGGGAGATGACCAGTAACGTCGGCCTCTGCCTCCCGGAGCAACGCTACGGGTTGATTGTGCCCCACTGTTAAGTGTGGGACATATGAGTCATAGACACCGCCAAAGATCGGCCAGTCTGGGAATGCATCTGATACTGCTTGGTACACCACTGAGAGTGGTTCAGAGTCGAGAGGACGCAGGAACAGCACATCACTGCCAAACCAGTCCGTTTCCGCAAAAGTAGTAGTGAATGCCGGAATCCGAAGGAACAGGGCTTCCAGGTTGGCGATGTCGTAGGCGTCGATGACTGGCTTGAATGGGTAAGCGACAGTGATGTGTGCTGGGACACCGACCTGGGCGGCGCTGTCAAGAAAACTGCGGTGTCTCCCGACAACAGGATCAGCTTCCGGGCACACAACAAGCAAAGCCGCCTCTAACGGCACAGCGGGTAGGCTCGGCTTATCCATGACGAAAACTCTACACGTGATGCTAGGCACCCACTTAAGGCATCACGTCATCGTGATGCTATGATGTTCATATGAGGACAACTATTGATCTTGATGAGCGTGCGGTAGCTGCTGGCCGAGCGAAAGCCGCCGCCGAGCGTACCTCATTGGGACGGGCCATTTCTGAGCTCGTTCTACAAGGACTTCTCCCAACAACGAACGAGATACACCACGATTTTCCGACTTTCCCACCAGTTGAGGATCACATCATCACCGACGAACTCGTTGCTGCGTATCGGGACGCATGATGGCTATTAGGTTCCTTGTGGATACCAATGTGCTCATTGCCCTGACGAACACCCAGCATATCCACCATCAAAGAGCACACGCCTGGTTCACCACAGTGACCTCATGGGCAACAACCGCAATCACTGAGACTGCATTCGTACGATTGATGCTCAATCCCCATGTCGCTGGCCGACAATTGAGGCTCGCTGATGTTCTCTTCGTACTAGCCCAACTCCGGGACTTACCGGGGCATCACTTCCTCGTCGATGATTCATCCCTGATTGATGCATCCATTGATCTTGTTGGCTTAGTTGGTCACCAACAGGTGACAGACCTGCATCTGGTCAACTTAGCTGCGCGGCATCAATGCATCCTCGCCACCCTTGACACAGCAATCTCGAACGCTCTCATCAACCGCGACAAAACCCATGTTCAGGTGATTTAGCGCGCCACGGAGCCAGGCCCCCTTGGCACGTTTTTCACGCTCAATTCCATGAGTTGACAAGGCTATCTGATATTGACTAGTGTCTTTTCTAGAGGGATGCAGGCGTATTGTTCCTTGTGCACCGCTGCGCTGAAGGACCCTCTTCCTGCCTTTGTATTTCTGATCTCTGATGGACAGGAGTTGAGATCATGCATGGTGCAACGACGCAACCGGAAAAACTCACTAATTGGAAACAGCCTCGTAGACAAGGTAATCCTTTTCGCCTTGGTCTATTGATCATCCTTGGGCTGACTATCAGCATGGCTGGAAGCCCTCAGAGCGTATGGGCAGAGGGGACGCCACCTATTCGCGCAGATGAAAGTGGCGCACACGCGGCTTTGACTCCTTGTCGTGACACGACTGCCGATCCTGCCACTCTGCCGCCTGATCAGCTCTGCCGAGATGTGGAGTGGCGTTACGTCGACTATGGGCGGTGGATGGCTGATGGTTCCTATGCTCTAAATCCAGAACCTCTCCGGGCTTCGGGTTCGGAGAAGTTCATCGCATCTGTACGGTTCTCACGACAGGAGTTGCCTGTGGGAAGTGTGATTGAGGTAGACAAAGGGTACGCCGTTGTGATCAGCGGCTGGGCTTCGAAGCCGGCCAACTATGGAAACGGCTGGAAGCCGGGCCAGAACTCTGCCGGAGGTTGGCAGTACAAGGGCGGGCGCATTGAAGTCGACGCTGCACGATGGGGTGCATTCGAGTACCTCGCCTTTGATGTGTGTTGGAATGACACCGCTGATGGCTGGTGCGGTCCCATGATCAGCCTTGAGGACACAGCGTCACACCTTCGTATTCGAGTTCCGAGTACGGCGCCTGTTCACCCGATCCCTGAGAATAAGGCGATCATCAAGGGGTTCCAGCCCCTCAACGTCTTCACGACCCAAGACGATCTCGGTTTTGACATCATTCTTCAAAGGACAGCGACTGTTGATACACCAGTGTCGTGGACTCTCACCAATCCGTATCTCAAGAAGGTCGTGGCAACCGGAACTACCGAAATCAAGAAAGGGACACTGAAGACTTCGGTGAATCGCGGACGTGTTGGGGAAACGGGTTATTACACGATTGAAGCCCGAGTGGGAACTGAGACGATAACGGACAACATCGCCGTGGTGAATTCGAATCCCAAACTGGACGATTCACCCTTTGGTGTAGCCGGGTTCTACTCCTGGTACGACTTCGAGGCGACGAAGGATAACCCCGTCACTTTTGGGACACAGTCCACAGGTGCGTTGGCTGATGCTTTCGCCCGCGCAATGAGGTTAGGTGGTGTTACATGGGTCAGAGACGTCATCTCATGGAGGGATGTTGGACCGGTTCCAACAGGCCCAACGGGCGGTTATGAAGGAGTCATCAAAGCGTACGACAACTACGGATTACATGTTGTGGAGAACGTTCACGTCGCTCCCACAAGTCTGCTGGATCCTCGCGGGCCGAGCATAAGTTACGACACCCGCCTTCCAAATGAACTGAAAGCCGCCTATGAGTTCGGCAGAGTATGGGGCGAGTACTACAACGCTGCATCCAAGAACGCGACAGTAGACCGGTGGGAGATCTGGAATGAACAAGATGCCTGGGGAACGGATTCCGGTGACTCCGTGGATAGGTATTCTGCGGTGATGAAGGCGATGGCTATTGGATTTCATGAGTCTGGAACGCATGCGACATTCGGGGGGCTGACAACGCGATATTCAGGTCATCTCAACTCAAGTGACCCTGGTGCACGCGCCGATATCCTCCTGATCGACAACTATCGAGTCCCCTACCAAGACACCATGTTTGACAATGGTGTACTGGAGTACGCCGACATGTACAACTTCCACAACCACCGCAGAAACATTGATCCATCAGCGGAAACCGCGCAGACTGAGGCTTGGTTTTCTAGTACGGACCATCGCAGTTTCAACGTCGCAGCAAACCTAGCCCATCTAGCGAAGAAGGAGAGTCTGCCTGCTTCCGCCGATACTCCTGTGTGGCTGGCAGAGGCAGGCGGCGCGATAGCCGACGCGCATGACGGACTGGACGGTGACTTTGACCGGCAGATGATCCAGGCTCGCTTCGTGATCACATCGGCAGTCCAGAGTCTGTCGACGGGGGTCGACAAGCACTTCTTCTTTAATCCCCGTGAAGGTGTGGAATTAGCTCCTCCTTATGACAACGCTTCGTACGGAATGTTCAGTCAGTACACACCCTTGAAAGGCCAGTTCACGCCGTACGCCTCCTATGTTGCTGAGGCTGCCATGACGGATGCCCTAGGTATGGCGGTCTATCGCGGTGAGGTGTCTGGGTTGCCGCAGGGGGCGAAGGGATACGTCTTCTCTGATCGCAGTGACACAGCGCTGGTTCTCTGGACTGACAAGAGCAAATACGCTGTATCTTTGAATCTTGGGAAGCCGAACGCCACCAAGATCGACATCATGGGCAACAAGACGACCCTGACCGCTGTCTCGGGCGCTGTCACCGTCGACATCAGCGAAGACCCTGTGTTCCTGCGATTCAGTGGTGAGATTCCGACTGCGAGGATCAAGGATGTCGCAGCAGCTCACACCCCGATTGAGTTGCCGTTGAAGGTGCAGTCAGCGAACGAGAAAATCGTACTGGATCAAGTCTTCCCCATGGAATACCGTTCCGGGGCTCGCGGCAGCGGGTACGGGATTGACTCGGCCTCAGTAATGCAGATGAGTGTGGATGTCTACAACCTCAACGAAAAACTCACAGTCACCGGGACCGTGTCAGGTTCCTTCGACACCGCTGGGTTGATCGTATCCGCTCCACAGCAAACTCAACCCATAACCATCCCTCCCCTGGGAAAAGCGACGTTGACCTTTACACTAACGGCGGCTACCCCTGCTGCCTACTCCGGGAAACTGACATTTGTTGGAGATTTCAATGTCGGAAAGACGACCCCAAGCGTTTCTAGGGTCCATGCGGAACCGGGAAGTCTGCCGGGGCTCAACTGGGTTCCGCTGACAATGAATGGCGAGTGCCTGCCCTGGGAAACCCATGGCAGTTACCCGGAAGACTTCACGGTGACACCGACCCCCGATGGTTCTCCATGCGGCTCCTGGTTATTAGACGGTGACCGGAAAGTGCATCCCATACCGCAAACAAAGTTTGGAATGAAGGCAGACGGCTTCACTAACGGGTTCCCCCAAGCCGAGAAACTCAGGGTGACCACGACCGGAGTATCAGGCAAGCCCTGGCCTTCCAACACCTTCCAGGTACTCATCGGCGGTCCGCAGGGATCCTGGGCAGTCAACCTTAAGAAGAGTCCAGAAAGCACGACCAATCCAAGTAGCCCCGATGAGCAGACTATGTGGGTTGCAGATCTGACAACCATGATTCCGTGGTCTGGGTCTGTCGGGCCACACGTGGATTTCACCCAGGTACGGTGGATCTACCTCGCATGGAGTGGATGGACTGACGACCTCGGAATAAGAGCCGCAGTGCTGAAATCTGTAGAACTGGGCCTGGACAAAGAAACATACATCCAGGTGGAGCCCTCGGCACAGTGGACTGTTGAACCTAGCGGTGGGTCGAAGACTGTTGTAGTGACCTGTGAACCTGAGCACTGGGTTGTCACATCCCTTCCGTCATGGGTGTCAACCTCTGCTGTGACGGGTACCTCTGGTCAACAGTTGGTGCTCACCGCTACCCGCAATGACACTGACAAGGCTCGCAGCGCGGAGGTACGAATCACTGCGGGTGGGAAGACAATCGAGATCCCAGTCGTACAAGGAACAGTGTCATCGGTGTCGGAATGGGTGCCATTGAAAGTGGCTGGAGCCTGCCCGCAGTGGGTGGTCCAAGGCCAATTCAAGCAAGATTTCTCTGTGAATCCGATCTCCACTGGTGCGCAGTGTGCTGGTGCCATACTTGAGGGAGATCGCAAGGACCATAACCCGCCTAACTCAAAGTTTGGCATGGAAGTACGGTTCGCTGGCGGGTTACCTGAAGCAGGACTACTGAGAGTCACGACCTCTCGCGTACCTGGTATGCCATGGCCATCGGGTACCTTCCAACTAGTGCTAGAGGCAAACAGCGGAGGAAAGGTCACCCAACAAGCAGTGGCGAATCTCGTGAAGGTAGCGACGAGTCCTGGAAGCCCTGAGGGACAAGACATGTGGGTGACAGACTTGTCGCACATGGCTTTCTGGATCGCTGACCCTGACTGGGCCACCGTGAACTTTGCGGCTGTGAACAGGGTATACCTCTCGTGGAGCGGGTGGACTGCCGATCTGGGACCCAGAGCAGCAATCGTCGAATCCGTGGAACTAAGCGGGTTAACGCTCGGAGTATCGGATGTGGGTCCAGTGACCTTCACAGGCCAACCCACCGTGGGCGAGGTACTGACAGCATCAGTACCCGAGCCCGGCCCCGCGGGTGCGATCCTGTCCTGGGAGTGGCGCCGTGGTGACCAGGTGGTGTCGAGCGGGCAGACAGGGTTATCCTCGTCATACACACCGGTGCCCGCTGATCTGGGATCTGTATTAACAGTACGGGTGACAGCTCAAGTCCCGGGCTATATGACAGCGTCCTTGCCTTATCAAGCAACGACGAGTTCAGTTCAGTAAGGGACACTGGTTGACCAACCATCGATAGCATGCCAAGAGACCAGGCCCCTGGGTTCACTCTTTCATCAGCCGACCACCGGTCATCCTGCCGCTAGGCAGGACCTCCGGCGGCCAGAGTATGGACTTGAAGAAGAAAAGCTTGACCACAGACCCTACGTCGGCTGCCGGGGGTCCTGCCTGACGGCAGGATGACCGAGGCTTGACCACAGACCCTACGTCGGCTGCCGGGGGTCCTGCCTGACGGCAGGATGACCGAGGCTTGACCACAGACCCTACGTCGGCTGCCGGGGGTCCTGCCTGGCGGCAGGATGACCGAGGCTTCGTTCCCTGTGGCATACTTTTTTAGGCTGCTTCGCAGGTGTCTCCGGTTCGTTTTAGGAGGTCAATGCTTTGCGGGGCTCCCCAGGCCCAGTACGCCAGCCAGATTTGGGAGTCCATCTGATACAGGTCATACACTCGTTTGCCCTCGTCGCTTACTCCGCCAATGAGGACTCGGGTAGAGAAGCCACTCAGATCAGGTAGTTGATCGGCTCCTTCAACTACAGCCGACGAGAATTCATCTGCCTCAATCGGATATTCTCTGTAGTCAAAGATCATCGACTTTTTCTTCCTGGTGTCGGTATCGTAGGCGGTGATCGAATCATCGCCGATGTCGAAGACATAGGCTATGCCCAAGCCATCTGGTGAGAGTTGGGGGCCTGTGTATAGATTCTCAGCAAACTCAAAACAGCCAGTGGTCTGCTCCCCAGTGGTCACTTCCTTGGATGCACACCCCGACACGCCGCCAATGACAAGGGTGATTCCTAGTAGGTACGCACTGATCAGCAGTGCAGTTCTTCCCTTAGCTTTTTTCACGACCACATGATTCATATATCCTCCGAAGAACAGGGGTACTGACCTCACTTCGTCGTGTGACGCTCCGTACCGAAATCCAGCTTACAAGAGAAAAACGTGCCATGAGGCCCTCCCACCGGTCATCCTGCCGCCAGGCAGGACCTCCGGCGGCCGACGTAGGGACTGAGGGTGGATCTTTGCCCCACTCCATACTTTGGCTGCCGGGGGTCCTGCCTTCGGCAGGATGACCGTGCCAAAACGTGCCAGGGGGCCTGGAGGCTGTTGCATGAATCCAAGATGTGTTGTTTTCTGCACAAGATGTAGTATCACCTCAAGCAGTCACCACAATACCTAGTAGGA
>WQYJ01000098.1 GCA_009781325.1 Propionibacteriaceae bacterium
CCCAACATATGGTTTTGCGTCTCATCCCGCCCGGCGCTTCATCACTCGAAACAGCATTCATGCAACAGCCTCCAGGCTTCTTGGCGCACAAGTGGTAGTGATGGTTTGAGTCAGAACTGTTACCGGTGTTCTGATTCATACCACTTCCTCTCGCTGGCGCGGCTTCCCCTGATTTTTGCTGAGGGTGCATCGTGCTCTACTAGACTCTCCCCCCCGCTGCCGCGGCCCCCCAGGGGGGCCTTGCCATAGAAGACGTGGTTGGGTCTGCGGGTGCTGGGTTGATACACGACTGTTTCTGCGACGGTGAGGTTTTACTGGGGGAGGGATGGTGATACGTCTGCTGGCACTTATCTTCGGAATCTGTCTGTCTGATTGTTGGGGTGCCATCCCGGATTCTCCCTGTGGTGGTGACAGGTTGTTTTCCCCCCCACACGAACCCGCTGGTGTTAGTCAGGGAAAAAGTTGCGCTTTCCGCACACTATCGGTTTCCCTGGAACGGAATGTGCAACTTTTTCCTTGAAAACTGGTGTTTTTCAGGGAAAAAGTTGCGCATTTCGTCGTGGGACAGTGCGATTGGTTCGGTATGTGCAAGTTTTAGACACTGGACACCTCACACCTGACACAGACTAAGTCTTCACCAACCCGATCCCAGGAAAAACTAAGCCGTCGCAGTGACTGTGTGTGTCAACCCAGCTCCCGCAGACCCAACCACGTCCAAGAATGGCAAGGCCCCCCTGGGGGGGCCGCGGCAGCGGGGGGGAAACCATCAGGAAAGCAGACTGAACCCCTACCGAACAGTGGTAACGCAGCCAACCCACTCAGCTGTCGCGTCGCAGGCAAGGATCAGTGGAATCAGGCGCCAGGAAGGACCCCCGGCAGGTGACGTATGGACTGGGGTAAAGACTTACCCCCAGACCCTAAGCCCACCCCCGGTCATCCTGCCGCAGGCAGGACCCCCGGCAGCCAACGTAGGGACTGGGGTAGAGATCTATGACACAGTCCATACGACGGCTGCCGGGGGTCCTGCCTGCGGCAGGATGACCGGGGGTTGAGTTCCGCACAATCGACATCGGCAGAATGCGTGAATTATGCGTATTTTGTGGTAGTTTTCACGGTAAGTAGTTGATGTGGAGATGGCAGTGATTAATCAAACAACGAAGACGAGGATTGCAGGTCTTATTGATCAGTACCAGGGGTTGACGACTTCGCATAGCAGTGCGTTGACCGAAATCGCTCTTGCTGAGATCGCTGAGGGTGTCCATCAGTCGAATGCCATTGAGAACTCAACTCTGAGCCTTGATGCCACGGAGCGCATCATCGCTGGAGTCGTACCGAAGCGACTGGATGCCCGCGAGGTCTTTGAGGCGGTCAATTTGGCTGCTGTGACCAAGGAGTTGCTAACTACGACGGAGGCGCTGACTAGTGATCTGATTCTTCGGTGGCATCGGATGCTGCTGACAGGGATCCGCAACGATGTTGCCGGGCATTTCCGCCGTACGGGGGAATGGGTGCGCGTCGGTTCTCACTTGGGTGCGAATCCCGACTATGTACCTCAGATGATCGAGGAAGCTCTCACTGATTATCGCGGTGACGACGAGATGTACTTCCTGGATAAGATTGCTCTGTTTCACTGCGACTTCGAATCAATCCATCCATTCGTCGATGGCAACGGACGGATTGGGCGGGTGCTGATCAATAAACAGCTTCAGGACATGGGTCTTCCACCGGTCATCATTCGGGCGAGGACTCGGTTCAATGACTATTACCCTGCGCTTGACATCTATGTGAAGACCGACAGATTCGATGGGATATCCCAGTTGCTGGCCCAGCTACTACAGGAGTCTCTGCACAAGCGGTTAGCCGTACTGACCAGCCGCAGGATTATCTCGTTGACTCAATGGGCCAGAGAGAATGGGATGCTTCCCACCGTGGCAGCCAACAAGGCTAAGCGGCAGACCATCGCTGCTTTCCGGGTGCGGAATCAGTGGATGATTGGTGAGGACGCCACCGCGTAAACGGGTCGTGCAGACTAGATTCCAAATATTTCCCGAAATTCTATGGTGAACCCGTCTTCGTAGCCTCCCATGCAGACGGCCATGAATTCCCATTGACCTTTTGCTGGGATTGTGCTGGTGGTTACATCGGTGCAGGTGCCTATGGTTGCACCGGATGTGTTAATGACATCAAAGGAGATGGTGACAAAACCTGAGTAGTCTTTGTCTGAAGTATTGGTAACTGTGCCTTGCACGGTAGTGGTGAACTCAGCACGATCGATCGTCCAGTCTTCATCCAATACTAGTTGGGCGGTATTTTGCGGAAGATTGGGAAACTCCTCCACGAGGCTGCTCAACCATGCGGTCACAAAGACGATCATGACGATTGCGACGATGACTGATGCTATCCCAAGGATGATCCCAGCGATGCCCATGCCCTTCTTGGGGACCTTCGTGAGGAGGGCGATAAGACCGAGTATTGCGGCGATGGGACCAAGGACGAAGGAAACTGCGTTGATGATGGGGAACGGAGAAAGGATGACAGCAATGATGCCGATCACGAGGGCAGCGATGGCCAGACCATTTGACTTCGGCGCCGCTGCTCGCGGGTACCCAGGACTAGGAGCAAACTGCTGTCCCGGAGGGTACTCAGGGCCAGGAGCCCAACCTTGTTGAGGATTCTGTGGTTCATAAGTCATAAATAACAGGGTAGCAGGATGCCTGGTGTGACATGAGTGTCTCCCGGTGGATTCGTCGGACTGTGGAGGAAAAACTAGCAGCCTGATCCAGTCAGGGGCTCAGCTAAGACCTGTAGATGCGTCCGAATTCGATGGTCATCCCTTCCTCGTACCCCGCACAGGGGGCTACGAACTCCCATATTTCATAGGGTTCAAGCGAGGTGGTTGAAGCTGTGCAGATACCTGCCTCACCGCTATAGGTACCGACCACATCAAAGGTGATCGTGACGAGGCCCTCGAATCGGGTTTCCAAGTAGTAGTAGACCCTACCCTCGACTGCGGTGGAACCGTCATCTAAAGTAGTGATAGTCCAACCCTCCTGGAGCTTCAGGTCTGATGGGAGCCAGTCGCGGACTTCATCCCTAGCGTCCTTGATCAGTGCAAATCCCCACACGAACATGAAGATCACAATGATGATGGAAAGACCGCCGAGAATGATCCCTGCCACGGCAGTGCCTTTCTTGAGTTCTGTGACAACGAGCCCCACGACACCAACAACGACGGTAGTGAAACCAAGGACCAACCCCAAGACGCTGGCAAGCATGATCGGAATGCATGCCAGAACAATGGCAACCACACCAAGCGCCAGAGCAGCAGCACCCCAGGCATTAGTCTTTTTCGGCTCGCTAGCCGGGATCGGCCCAGGTTGAGCCCATGGTGTGGGGGCATCAGGAATTCTATTTGGCATATTTCCAGGGTAACCCCAGATACCAGGAATGAACGAAACCTGCTCAATTGGTCCACCCTGGGAGTCCTTGCTCCATAACTGCAGTTACAAGGGCTATCATGGACATCAAATATGGTGTTCGCATTGTAGGGGATACACCGGTTGCGGAAAGCCAGGAGAGAGAGACGTATGTTTCAGCGGTGCCGACATGGATAGCGACCCTCATTTATCGACGATTGCACTCAAAGTTAGTGAGGTGTCTGGTCGGGCTGACTTAGCTCAATACAGACAGTTTAGGTATCGGCTGTATGCAGGAGATTCATCGTACAGTGCGACAGAAGAGTTCATTCTTGACGCGGTTCTCGGTCAGACCACACGATTCGCCCGGTCCTGCTGGGTACGTCCTCTGATGGTTGTCGACGCTGATCAAGTGGTGGCCCAATGCATTCTGATTCACGACCCAGCCATGCCTGCCATGCAGGTCGGTTTCTTCGAGGCACTGCCGGATTATCCTGTGGCTGTTGAGATGCTGCTGGACCAAGCTAGGCGCGAGGCGGTGGCACAAGGCCTTGATGAGATCATCGTGGGGCTTAACGGGCATCTGAGTTACGGGGTGGGCATCCTTTCCGAGGGCTTTGCGCCAGCCAGTTTCAACTCCAGTTGGAACAAGCCCTATTACCAGGACTATTTCGCCACCATGGACAGGCTTGATCTGTCCTGTTATGCCAGTGACGTTCAATCAACAGTGGAACTGATTCGCGTTTCTCCGCACCCTGATCCGGCTGGTCGCCAGGTGAGCGTACGGGTGGCAGACAAGCGGCGATGGGGTCAGGAAATGGAGATCCTGCGTACCTTGTGCGATGCAACCCTGGGGACGACCTCGCTGTATGCGCCGACCAATGAGGGGCACTTCGAGCAATTATTCGGTCCACTGCGGTATTTCCTGCGCCCAGAGAACCTGCTCTTCGCTGTGTCGGAAGGCCGTGAGGTGGGATTCTGCTTCTGGCATCCGGATTTCAACGAGGTTCTGCCGTTCGGTCGTCGACTATCCATCGCCGAGATCGCCGTACGCTTAGCCCTACCGCACAGCTTCCGTACCTCCATTCTCAACGCAGTCGGCGTACTTCCGGATTATCGCGGGGTTGCCACAGCGGCACTGATGGCACGCTGGGCCGATGCTCAGCAGGGCCGCTTCGAGCGCTGGGAAACAACGTTTATCTGGGACGATAATCAGTCTCCTATCAAGGTCATGCAGCGCAGCGGAGCTCAACCGACGCGCCGATTCTCCGTCTGGCGGGAGAAAGTCATTCCGTGATCCATACATGCACCCAGGCTTGTGAGTTACCTGCGGATTGGGATGATGCCATTGGCGACAACCTTTACCTCCGCCGGGATTTCTTGGAGTTCATGGAAGCTTGTGAGGCATGTGACCAGCGCTACTATTACATCCGCGATGGTGATGGAGTCATGGATACGGTGTTCACTACCCATCTGCGACGTCGTTTCGATGTGATGATGTTTCGAACCGCCAACTTCCGCGTTGATACCACGATGGTCTATATTCCCGCATCGGTGTCCCGGCCTGGCATCGCAGCCGGGCGTCATCTTTCGCAGGCTCTTGATCACATCCGAAGCCTGCCTGGGCTGACACTGATGCTGAATTTTCCCGATGAGCATCTGCCCGGTTTCGCCTCAGGGCTGACATGTCCGAAGCATATCCTGACCTTGAACTGGGATTGTTTCGATGATTACATTGACCAGATGCGCGGCGGGTATCGGCGCCGCTACCGTAAGGCTTTGCGGGACTCAGCGGGTTTGCGGCTTCGTACCCTGGATGACCCAAGCGAGTTCGATGAGGAACTCTATGGGCTCTACCTCCAGGTTCTCCAGCGCTCCCGTACGATCATCGAAACTCTGTCGATTGAGTACTTCCGAGGGCACTTCTTCACGATCCTGGTTCTCGAAGATGACAGTGGCCCGCAGGGTTTCGTTCAGTTGCTCCCCAACGGAACAGAGCTGATCTTCGAGTTTGTGGGTGTGAATTATGCCACTAACGCAACCCATGACACCTATCATCGTTTGCTGTTGGAGATCGTGAAGTACGGCATCGAGCACGGCTTTTCCACTATCGACTTCGGCCAAACCGCCGATGAGTCCAAGCTGAAGCTGGGGTGTCAGCCGGTGACCCTGTACGCCGGGCTCCATCACTCCAACCCGGTCATAATGGTGGGAACACGCCTGCTGGCTCCGCATCTAACATACCCTGTTGTAACGAACAACTTCCGAGTGTTCAAGGAGGCTGTCCAATGAGAGTCCTGCTCGTACGTCCGCGCCCCGATCCACGCTCGATCAACCTCCAGAGGTTCATGATCTGTGAACCTCTGGAACTGGAAACTGTTGCCGCTGCTCTGATGCAGGCAGGTCACGATGTTGATGTGGTTGACCTGATCTTGGAGCGGAAAGAATTGCGCTGGTTCTTGAAGCAACAATCCTACGACTTTGTGGGATTTACCGGGTATATCAACCATGTGCAGGTGATCAAGGAGTTGGCACGCGAGGTCAAGAGGGTCAGCCCAGAACTCCGGACTATCGTGGGCGGGGTTCATGCGGAGGTGGTCCCCTCGGACTTCGCCGATGAAGCCATCGATCACATCCTGTGGGCCAATGGGGTGACGACGATGATCGATGTCATCGCTGCACCCTCGAAGGCGCAGGCAGCCGGTCTGCCGGGTGTGTGGGCACAGGGCAAGGTGAAACCACCGGTCCAACCGTTGACGGGAGTCTTCCCGGATCGCTCGATCACAGCCCGCTATCGCAAGAACTACAACTACATCTTCCATGAGCGCTGTGCCACGCTGAAGACTTCCTTTGGATGTCCGTTCACCTGCCAGTTCTGCTTCTGCACCCAAGTCTGCCCGTACGCCGAGCGTGACCTCGACGAGGTTCTAGATGAACTGACGCAGATCGAGGAGGACAATGTCTTCATCGTCGACGATAACTTCTTGTATCGGCCCTCGCGCATCCGTGCTTTCTGTGAAGGGTTGGATGCCCGCGGCATCCACAAGAACTTCATCGCCTTCGGGCGGGTTGATTTCATTGCTCGCCATCCCCAAGAAATGGCTATGCTAGCCGAGCATGGCTTTGAGGCCATTTTTATTGGACTGGAGTCTTTCCGCGACGATGAACTCGACCGCTTCGGCAAGCGTACTTCCGGCCAGCAGAACCTCGAAGCTGTGCAGGTGATGGAGGCAGTGGGTATCCAGCCCTACTCCGGATTGATCACCGGTGTGGATTGGACCCGGCGTGACTTCGATAATCTGATCGCGCACCTCAATGAATTTACCCATCCTGCGGTCAACATCCAGCCGATTACCCCGATGCCGGGCACACCTCTGTTCGATGAGACGGGCTCGGGGCTGACGTTGAGCCGCGACCGTTCCTGCCGCTGGGATATGGCACACGTGGCCTTCAAACCGACGGCAATGAGCTACCGCGCGTACTATCGCAACATCATCCGGGCTTATATGAAGACCACACTGCCCAAAGCTCAGCGCCGCTATTGGCATCAACGATACGGTGACAAGGTCTATCGGCGAGTACGCCGGGGAGTCGTCGGTGTCACCTTGCAGTACCTCGCGCTGGTGATATGGCCATACTGACAGGAGAGTCATGAACAAGGAGATTCTGTTCATCCAGCCGACGATCTACGATGACCACGGCAAGCTAGTGAAGGCGAAGAAACTCTATTTCGTCGGGTTGGGGATGCCTCTCCTGGCGGCTCTGCTGCCTGTTGATTGGAAGGCCGAGATCTGTATCGAGACCATTGAGGAGATTCCTTTCG
>WQYJ01000099.1 GCA_009781325.1 Propionibacteriaceae bacterium
GTCGTCGAGGGCAACATGTCCACGATCATCGACGCCATTGCTGCCACCAAGGAGATTGAATACAACCTCCCCGAGTTTGCGCAAGCCGAATCCGAAGCAGCCACCAAGGTGCCTGTGATGTCCGGCAGGTTCGTACCCAAGGCAGGCTTTGTCCCAGCCAATCTCTATGATCCGGAGTTCTTCGATGACATCCTGGCCCGCCCCTTCCGCGAAGGATGGCCAGGTGCGGCACCGGTGATCCCAGGCACTGGACTCTTCCTCCCACCGGGAACAGGCGCAGCCAAGAACAAGGGTCTCTTCCGCCGCGATGTTCCGGTGGTCGACATGGAGAAATGTACGGCCTGTCTGGAATGCGCCCTGGCTTGCCCGGATTCCGCGATCCCCAACCAGGCTCATGAGATTGCCGATGTCCTGACCCGCGCAATCAAGCAAGCCGAGTTGAAAGAAGAGCACAAGACTTTCTTGCTGACCTTCACCTCTCAATGGGCGGAGAAGGCTCGCCAGGCGATGCTTGAAGAGCCCAAGCCCTTCAATGAGATCGTACGCGAGACCGCAACGGTGGTGCCCAACATCCCCAAGCCTCACCTTGAGGCCATCCTCAAAGAGTTGGCAGCCTTCCCGGTTGCACGCATCCGTCCGATCTTCGATCAAATGGAGAAGAAGCAGTCCGGAACCGGAGCAGTGTACTCAGTGGTCATCGACCCCTGGAAGTGTACGGGCTGTCTTCAGTGTGTGGAGGTCTGCGGACCAGGAGCGCTGTCGGCGGCCGTGCAGACCGATGAACTCGTGACAGACATGGAGTCCACCTTCGAGAAGCTCACACAGTTGCCCAACACCCCCGCGCGATTCACACAGGGAGCGGCGAACCCAGGAGGAGATGCCAAGCGCATCCTGCTGGATCACAATAACTACTTCGCTCTGTCTGGCGGCCACGGCGCATGCCGAGGCTGCGGTGAGGTCACTGCGACCCACCTCGTCATGGCTTTGTCGCAGTCGCTGGGCGCAGAGAAGCGTGAGGCACACATCGCCAAGCTGGAATCACTGATCTATGCTCTGACCTCCAAGATCACCCAAGTTGAGCCCGAGAGAGCCCGCCGTATCACCAAGGTGATCGAGCAGCTCGAATCGAGTCTATGGTTCTATGAGTCCGGACCGACCGGCCAAGGGCCAGCATCGTCGGTGATCGTGAACTCCACTGGTTGTTCTTCGGTCTATGGCTCCACCTTCCCGTCGAACCCCTTCATCCAGCCCTGGGTGAACTCCTTGTTCCAAGATGCTCAGGCCTCTGCTGTGGGCGTTTTCGAGGGTTTGGTGTCGTCGTACATGGCTGAAGTCCAAGCCACCCGCATTGCTGAGTTGGAGCTAGCTGGAAACTATGATCCTGGTGTTCACGACCCGCAGCTCGTCACCTTAAGCTGGCGTGAGTTCACCGATGAGGAACTCTCTGTTCTTCCGTTGGTTTTGACGATCTCCGGTGACGGTGCAGCCTTCGACATCGGTTTCGGTGCGCTGTCACGAGTACTGACATCTCAGACTCCGGTCAAGATGATGGTTCTGGATACCGGCGGCTATTCGAATACCGGCGGTCAGGCGTCAACAGCCTCGCTGACAGGCCAAAATGCTGACCTAGCCAGGCATGGTAAGGCTCACCACGGCAAGGAAGAGAAGCGCAAGGAACTGGGGCTGCTCGCAGCGCTGCACCCCGATGTCTTTGTGGCGAGTGTGTCAACTTCGATGCACTCTCACTTCCTGACTGCGGCGGCTCGGATGATCACCTATCCTCATGGCTCGGCTTTGCTTCAGGTTTACAGCCCCTGCGGTTTCGAGCAGGGTTTTGCTGATGATCTGTCGAATGCCCGCGCTGAACTGGCCGTACGCTCGCGTATTGCACCGCTGTTCGTTCATGACCCGATGGCTGGTACCACCATCAATCAGCGGCTGTCTCTCGACGGAAACCCGGAGATCGACAAGCCGTGGGCAACACGGAATCTGAAGTACACCGATGCCGAAGGTCAGGTCCAGGTGATGTCCACACCTCTGACACCGGCAGAGTTCGCTTATGGGGAAGTACGCTTCGCCAAGCACTTCGCTCGCCTCGCTGACGATGCCCCCAGCCCGACACCGATTGCAGACTTCCTGACGATGCCGGACAAGGCCCGCGCCGGGCGTACTCCGTTCATCGTTGCTACCGATGCAGAAGACAAGCTCATCAAGGTCGCAGTGTCACCGGTGATTGTCAGTCTGGCTCAGGATCGGCAGCGCAACTGGCAGTTGCTGCGCTTCCTCGCTGGGCGCGATGCTGACATGCAGGCTAAGGATGCCCAGATCGCTCTGAAGGAGTTGCGTGAGCAGGTCGCCGAGATTCAGGCTGAGCGTGAGCAGGGTATCGATGACATCGCCCAGGCTCTGGTTGCTCTGGCAACGGCGAAAGACCCGTCAACGGTTGTTATTCCAACCTTCGGTTCTGCTCCTGTTGCCGCTGCGGCCCCTGCTGCGGCCCCGCCGCCTCCGGCTGAAGAGGCGGGTGAACCGGTCAGTGCCAGTGGGCTCGGTGGCAAGCCAGCCGGTGCCCCGATCTGGCTGGCAGAGTCGGATCTCCCGAAGTGTACGGACTGTGCAACCTGTTACCAGGAGCTTCCAGCCATCTTCGAACAGACAACGATCGTGGTGGATGGTGAAGCCAAGGATGTCTCCCGTATGAAACCTGGGGCTTTGGACTCCTTGGAGGTAACACCCGAACTGGAAGCCGTGATGGATCGTGTCAGAGACACCTGTGATGCGGAGATCATCCAATGACCGACCAAAGTTCCCAGCTAGCCATCTTGGCTCGTCGATTGCAAGCTAATCCGAGGTCCTTCCGCGATGTCTTTCTCGCTGATGGAATGGCCTCGGTTGCGGCTGAGTTTGCCTCCAATGAGCTGGATGGCGAGTTCGTCACCCGGTTGTGGGAGGTACTTCTAGCCGGAGGAGATGCAGCCTCGGCTCTCCAACGCTTCCTGTGGCAGTTGCCTGTTTCCAAACAGCGTCTGTGGTTGCGCGGTGTGGATACCCACTTACGTGAGCGTTATCCGATGTTCGCAGGGCTCTCCCAGAGCTGGCCAGCACAGAACGGTATGGGCCCCTATATCCGTACTCCGGAAAGCCGTGCCCACGACTTCGAACTGGTGAACACCGGATACATGGGTTACATGTCACTGGGCTACAACCTGCGTGAGGTTGAGTTGTTCGTGTGGCTTGAAGCCCTGCGCGACAAGCAATGCTCAGAAAAGCCCTGCGAGATCGGCAAACTGATTGCAGGACGTGAGGAACGCAAGGGCGGATGCCCGGTTCAAGTGCATATCCCCACCATGTTCGAGTTGATCGGACAAGGCAAGTTCGACGAAGCCCTCGCCATGCTGGAAGACTGCAACCCACTGCCGAATGTGACGGGACGAGTATGCCCGCAGGAACTGCAGTGCCAAGGTGTGTGCATTCATAAGCACCCCATGGAAATCGGCCAGATCGAGTGGTTCCTCCCCGAGTGGGACAAGGCGGCTAACCCGGGTAAGGCTCTGCAGCGGATCGAGGGGACTCCTGATCCGTGGATCCTGGGGGAGAAGCCTCCGATTGCCATCGTTGGTTCGGGTCCGTCGGGGCTGATCAACGCCTATTTGTTGGCTCGGGCTGGTCACCCTGTGACCGTCTTCGAGGCCTTCCATGAACTGGGCGGTGTTCTGCGTTACGGCATCCCTGAATTCCGTTTGCCGAACTCATTGATTGACGATGTCGTGGAGAAGATTCGCGCTCTTGGCGGGCGCTTTGTCACCAACTTTGTGGTTGGAAAGACAGCCACCTTGCAGGACCTCCAAAACGCTGGTTTCGCTCGTATCTTCGTAGGTTCGGGTGCCGGGCTTCCGCAGTTCATGAATGTTCCTGGTGAGCACCTGCTGAATGTGATGAGTGCCAACGAGTTCCTGACTCGTGTGAATCTGATGCGCGCGAATCTGCATGAGTACAAGACACCGCTGCCGTACGTCGAAGGGCGTCCGGTTTTGGTCATTGGCGGCGGTAACACAGCTATGGATGCCGCGCGTACTGCCCAGCGTCTGGGCGGACATGTCACCATCGTCTATCGGCGTACGAAAGCTGAGATGCCAGCACGCGTCGAGGAACTAGAACATGCTGAAGAAGAGGGGATCCAGTTAGCTCTTCTGCGTTCGCCGATTGAGTTCATCGGTGATGAAACCAACTTCGTGAAGTCAGCAATCCTCGATGTGATGGAGCTCGGTGAGCCGGATGCTTCCGGGCGCCGCAGGCCGATGCCCACAGGTCAGACCGAAACCATGGAGGCTTCCCTGGTCATCATGGCCCTGGGTAATCTTCCCAACCCGATCATCCGGGAATCCGAGCCTCGCCTCGATGTCACCAAGTGGGGGACGATCGTTCTCCGCAAGGATGTTCAAGAGACCTCGCTGGATGGAATCTACACAGGCGGCGACGCAGCCCGCGGCGGTTCAACAGCTATCCGCGCTGCCGGTGATGGTCAGGCTGCCGCCCAGCAAATCATGGCGGCGACCGGCGTACCCGGTGATGTCAGCAAGGCACTTGCTTTCACAGAACGGGCTGCAGCCACACCTATGATCCTTGCTCGACGCGATCTGTCTCCTGGGATCGTGGAGTTCCGCGTGAAGGCACCTGCTATTGCTTCCTCAGCAGCGGCTGGACAGTTCGTACGAGTACACCCGATGAACCGCGGTGAACTCATTCCGCTGACTCTGGCTGACTGGGATGCCAAGAAGGGGTGGATCACCTTGGTGGTTCAGGCCATGGGTGTCAGCTCTATCGAGATCAATAAGATGCGTGTGGGGGAGTGCTTCGAAGGTATCGCTGGTCCCCTGGGCCGCCCGTCTCATCTTGAGCGTATCCCCGATGGGCAAACCGTGGTCTTCACCGCTGGTGGACTTGGCCTGCCTCCGGTCTTCCCGATCATGCGTGAGCATCTGCGTCTGGGCAACCATGTCACACTCATTGCTGGTTTCCGCTCCAAGGAACTGATGTTCTGGACTGGTGAGGACGACTACGTGGGTCGGATCAAGGCGAAGTACGGTGATCAGCTCGAAATCATCTATACCACCAATGATGGTTCCTATGGGATTGAAGGTTTCGTCACCGTACCTCTGAAGCAGATGCTCGATGCCAAGCACCCGATTGCCAAGGTCATCACCATTGGACCTCCGATGATGATGCGCTCAGTCTCCGATCTGACCAAGCCCTATCGGGTCTTCACCGAGGCCAGCCTCAACTCAATCATGGTTGATGCCACCGGCATGTGCGGCGCCTGCATGGTCCCCTACCACGAAGACGACAGACTAGTACGCAAGCACGCCTGCATAGACGGCCCCGAACTAGAAGCCCACCGAATCGACTGGGACAAGTTCCTCCCCCGATTCAACCTCTTCAAAGCCCAAGAAGCCGAAGCCAGAGCCAAACACGGCTACTAAGAAGTGACGCGGGGCGTGTGCAAAGCCATACGCCCACCCCCGGTCATCCTGCCGCCAGGCAGGACCCCCGGCAGCCAACGTATGGACTGGCTCAAAACCCTATGCCGACCACCCGTCATCCTGCCGCCAGGCAGGACCCCCTGCAGCCAACGTATGGACTGGCTCAAAACCCTATGCCGACCACCCGTCATCCTGCCGCCAGGCAGGACCCCCGGCAGCCAACGTATGGACTCGGGGAAAGAAAAGCTCACCACAGACCCTACGTCGGCTGCCGGGGGTCCTGCCTTCGGCAGGATGACCGGAGGGGATGTCACGAGAAGGCGTGTGACAAGTTATACGTCCCCCTGTCACGTCCGCTAAGCTATATACCCGTTGGCGAGATCGCATAGTGGTCTAGTGCAGCCGCCTTGAAAGCGGCCAGGTGTAACAGCCTCCAGGGTTCGAATCCCTGTCTCGCCGCTTTTTTTGTCACGACAGTCCCCATTGTCACAGTATTCTTGGCTTTAGCCGCTATCCGTAGGAGTTCACTCACATGACAAGGGTCACATCACTAGCGTTCATCATTCTCATCTTCCTCACTGGCTGTACGACTACAACCCGGTGCCCCGCGGCGCCGGAACTTGACCAGCTTGAGGGGGTGTCGATGACGATTGAGATGGAGGTCTACCCAGCCGACACTCGGGAGATCAACGCTACCTGGCATAACGATACGCAGTTCGAGTTGATGTTTGGAGATCATTTCTGGATAGAGATGAAAGTCGGACAGCAGTGGAAGGTTCCATTTGATCCGAACATGCCATTCCATGACATCGGTTATCCACTGGCACCAGGTGAAGAAATGGAGCATCAGTATCCAGTGTCGGTATTCACAGAGCCTTTCAAACCGGGAGACTACCGTATCGCAGCACACTTTTCGCATATCATCCAACCAGGTGACTACACCGAGTACTACGTCTATGGGGAGTTCACAATAGTCTGACGACACACACCACTAAAGTGCTATGTGTCGTTCCCCCACACATGCCATCCCGGTACTCACCCCCCGGTCATCCTGCCGCCAGGCAGGACCCCCGGCAGCCAATGTATGGACTGTAGTACAGGTCTATACCCAAGACCCTACGTCGCCCCCCGGTCATCCTGCCACCAGGCAGGACCCCCGGCAGCCGACGTAGGGACTAGGAGTAGATCTTTACCCAAGTCCATACATAGGCTGCCGGGGGTCCCGCCTTCGGCGGGATGACCGGGGGTTGGATTCCGCAGACGCTAGCGGTAGGAGCGGGTGCCCGTGCCCCAAAGGTGGGGCCTGTCGGGGGACAAATCATGCACTTTCCGTCGTGGAGGCAGCAATCCTGTTCGGAATGCGCAACTGTTAACCAAACAGTCATAGCGCATCCTCATGCACGTCTGTGAATGAAGCCTCCTACCGGTCAATACTGCGTAGTATCGACACCACATGCCGTGCGGGTGATGGTGCTGCGGTGGGTTTTGCCCCCATCCCCTGCCTTGTGGTGGGTTTTACCCCCATCCTCTGCCTTGTGGTGGGTTTTGTCGCTGGACGGTGACAAAACCCACCGCCAGAAAGTGGATGCACTGTTTTGCCACTGATTCGCCCACCAGAACCCACCGCAGCACCCCCAAACGCCGGCAGAACCCACCGCAGTACCCCCGAACACCAGCAAACTCACCGCAGTACCCCCGAACACCAGCAAACTCACCGCAGTACCCCCGAACACCAGCAAACTCAC
>WQYJ01000100.1 GCA_009781325.1 Propionibacteriaceae bacterium
GAACCTCAGAGTCCAATTGCAGCTTGGTCAGGGTGGCGACCTGCTGGGCATTCTGCTGTTCGGCCTGGGTGATGCGGGCATCCTGAGCGGCCTTGGTCATCGGACCAACAGCGTCAGCTTCGGCCTCAGCCTGGGCTGTTTCCTTCAAGAAGTCTGCTTCCTTGAGCTGAGCATCCTTGTTTGCACTGGCGATCATCACGCGGGCTTCTGCCTTGGCCCTGGCTGCCTCTTGCTCGTTTTGAGCCTCAGCAACCTCGGCTGCCTTGCGTACTTGCGCTGCCTGGGGACGACCTAGGTTGGTGATGTAGTCACCGGGGTCAGTGGAGATGCCGTTGATCTGGAGGGTGTCGACCCGCAGACCTGCATCCGAGAGTGCTGACGCGGCGGCATCTTGAATCTTGGTGGCCAGACCTTCGCGGTCACGAAGCATTTCTTCAACAGTCATGTTGCCCACGACACCACGCAGAGCACCGGCGAGGATGGACTGGATGATGCGGGGAATCTGCTCTTCGCGCCCGAGGAAGCGCTGGGCTGCGGAGCGTACGCCGGAGGGAGTTCCGTCGATCTTCGCCAGAGCGACAGCATCAACGACGACCTTGATGTTGTCCTTGGAGACACCTTCAGGAACCTGCATGGCGATTTCGGTGGCGTCTAGGGAGAGTACGCGGCATCACTGGACGAAGGGGATGATGAAGGACCCGCCGCCAATAACGACCTTGAGAGTCGCCGAACCGTCGGCAGCCTTCCCCTTGGCGCCAGTGACGATCAATGCCTCGTTAGCATCAGGAATCCTGTATCGCTTCGCGATGGCAAATATTATTATGACGACCGCTACGACGGCGATGACGATAGCGAGCATGGTGATGGTTTCAGGGCTCAAGTTCATTCAAGGGTCCTTCCAAAGGTAGGTGTGGTGGGAACAACGCTGACGAGTTCGGGACCGAGGACTTCGGCCACGACGACGGACTCGCCTGTCGCGAGCGGAATGTTAGACGAGAAGGAGATCGTACGAGGCGATCCGAGGTACATCAACTGCACAAGACCGCGGGCGCCGGGCTGCATTCCCGCAGTCACGACACCAGCCGTACCGATCAGGCGATCCAAGGAGATGTCTTCTTCGGCGACCTCAGCTTTTTTAAGTACACGGTAGAGCAGCACCGCCACAGCAGCGATCGC
Organism: Propionibacteriaceae bacterium; assembly: GCA_009781325.1. GTDB lineage: Bacteria > Actinomycetota > Actinomycetes > Propionibacteriales > Propionibacteriaceae > WQYJ01. The sequence continues at coordinate 1,177 of WQYJ01000100.1, forward strand.
AACACCGACAAACAATCCGAGAACAAAGGATGGGAAGAAGCTCCAGCCCTGAGAGGTACCGATGATTCCTCCGCAACCGATGCCAGTCAGCAGACCGCCAAGGGATGCGCCGGAGAAGATACCTGAGCCTGTGAAGTCAATGTGGACGGCATCAAGAATGCCATCGAAAATGAGAAAAACAAGCAGTAGGATGAAGCCTACTGCTGCAGTTACTATGAATCCGACCATTGTTAGTCTTTCACTAGTTCCGGAATACAATTGTAGCAGAATCCAACTGTGCTCTGAGTGAGGGTACTCTATCGTGGAACCCATGAACCCGCTTGTTAACCCGGTATTAAACTGGTATCATATGCATGCTCGGGCACTGCCGTGGCGCGGGGAGTCCCACCCTGGCGCGTGGGGGGTATTAGTCAGCGAAATCATGCTGGCACAAACTCCAGTTTCTAGAGTGCTGCCCTATTGGGAGTCCTGGATGACCAGGTGGCCTCACCCCAGAGATCTTGCGGAGGCACAGGTCTCGGATGTCCTGGTTGCCTGGGGAACCTTGGGTTATCCTCGCCGAGCGCTGCGGCTCAAGGAAGCTGCGGTCATGATCTGTGAACAGTACGCCGGTGAGGTGCCCGATGACCAGGCACTCCTGCGTACGCTTCCAGGAATTGGAGAGTACACCGCTGCCGCTGTTGCTGCCTTCGCTTTCGGACGGCGTACAGTCGTCCTCGACACCAATGTTCGCCGCGTACTGGCGCGGGCTGATGCAGGTGAAGCCCTCCCCCTGCCGCATCTGACATCCGCCGAACGAGCCGTCGCCGACAGCATCGTACCTATCGATCCGGCTCAGGCAGCTCTGTGGAACCAAGCCGTGATGGAACTGGGAGCCATTGTTTGCAAGGCCCGGGATTGGGATTGTGCCGCCTGCCCGATCGCAGATCTTTGCGAATGGCGTAAGGCGGACTACCCTGGGGATGTCTATGCCGGCAAGCGGCGTACCCAAGGTTGGGAGGGTACGAACAGGCAAGTGCGCGGCCAGATCATGGCGATTCTACGGGAGGCCGAGGGTGAGGCTGTTCCTATCGCTGCACTGACAACTGCACAACAGTCAGCGGCAGTACGCGCGATCAACGGGCTCGTTGCCGACGGCTTGGCCGTCCGTGAAGGGGAAGCGCTGCGCCTACCCTAGACGGAATGAGTCGAGCATTTGCTGTATCTCTGCTGCTACTTGACCGTTGTCGTTAACGGACGGGGAATAGATGATTTCGTACATCCAATTCCAATTGTCGACAAAGACCTGAGTGATGAGAGGCTGCCCGGCTGCGGCTTTATAGGAGTATTCCCAGGCATCCATCCCTGCAACACTCGTCTTTTTCAAATCAGTGACCGTTTCTATGGTCCCAGAACTTGCCATGCCGTTGCGTGTGACTTCTGCGATTTCCTGTGTTTGTCCAGGCTCGGCATGCTCGGTGAGGTCAATGGTCATAATCATGAACCATGCAGTGTCCTTCATATAGAAGGGGTAGTCGGCACTTGGTACGATTTCCCACCCAGGTGCTGGGGTGATCACCGGTTCGCGATAAGGGTTATTTGTCTGCGTGGGTGGAGAGGTCGGTGTGTTTGTGGGATCCTTAGAAGGTTCTTCCCCCGGATCATTGGGGATGATCTCTCCGGCTTCTTTGACGATGGTCAAGGCATAGCCGTTCTGGTCATAACTGATCGCGACGGTGATTTGCATTCCCGCATCTTTCGAGTTGCGCCCGAGAACTCCATACCCCTCCGGTCCGGAAAAATCCCTATCGGTGACGGCTAAGAAGCCATCGTTGCTGGAAAGATAGGACGCATACTGAATCATGTCCGAACTCTGATCGGTGTTGGGCAGGCTAAAGTTAATGACCTTCGTTGTCCGACCATTGCTCGTTGAGGTGTTGATGGAGGTTGCCTCATGATCCGGACCAAGCACCAGACCCACCGATGGAATCTTGTCATTGCCGAGGATGTAATAGTCAGCCTGGGCTTCTGAGTTGAAGTTGAGCAGACCGATGACCACCACTGCGCCAATCAATAAGACAACCGCCGCGACAGGGATGAGGATCTTGACGATCAGCGGGACTCCGCGTTTCTCCTGCGCTGGTGCACCGCCGTAGCCGCCTCCAGGGCCCATGGGATAGCCCGGTGGATAGTTATTCGGCGGCGGCCCAGCCGGAGGCCCGGGGGGATATCCGCCCATAGTCGGCCCAAATGACGGTCCTGGAGGGTAGGCTCCCCCAGGCGGAGCAGCGGGCTGGCCGGGGTAGGGAACTTGTCCGTACGCAGGTTGTACGGGTTGCGCTGGTTGTGCCGGTTGTGCGGGATAGCCGGACTGTCCCACTGGTCCCCACACAGGTTGGACTGGTGCAGCTTGGATTGCCTGACCACATCTGCGGCAATAGGTTGTTTGGTCGTCATTTTCAAACCAGCAGGTTTGGCACACTTTCGCCATATGGAGCCTCCATCATTCATTCAGTGCAGGTAATCGGGGCCAGGGAAGGGTTTCGTAGGACCACTTCACTGGGAATAAAGCATGAGAGCTACTTGAGGCGGAAGGAGTCGACCATCTGCTGGATCTCTGCAGCATATTGGTCGTTGTTGATGCTGAGCGGAACGAAGCTCCCGATTTCGTACATCCAATTCCCGTAGTCAATGTAGATTGCTCGAGCCGTGTAGTTTTCGTTGCGGAAGGTGAACTCCCACGCAGGCAATCCCGCTACGGTGGTGGATTCAATATCAGAGACGTACTCATAATCATCATCGCCGACACGTTTCAGCCACGCAACCATGGCGTAGGTTTCTGTCTTGTCTGAAACGTCACTAGTCGTCAAGTCGGTGACATCGTATACGAACCACGCCGTGTTCTTCTCATAGACCCAGAATTCTTCCTTGTCGTTGTACTCCCACCCCGGGGCTGGTGTGATCATTGGCTCCCGATAGGCGTTGTCCGCAGGTGCCGTGGGTTCATCGCTGGGCTCATCGGAGGGTTCCTCGGACGGATCATTGGGAATGATCTCTCCTTCTTCCTTCACGATAGTGATGACATAACCGCTGGCGTTGTATTGGACAGTGACGGTGATCTGCTTTCCTTCATCCACAGAGTTACGACCGAGAATCCCGAAGCCTTCCGGACCGGAAAAATCCCGATCTATCAGGTTCAAGAACCCGTCGTTGGCACTGAGGTAGGTCACATACTCAATCATGTCGGCGCTCTGATCGACATCAGCCAGAGCGTACGTGAGAATCTTCGTGGTCACTCCATTGTCTGTGACAGTAGACGACGCTGTGAGTTTCCTTTCCTCGCCGAGGACAAACGGCACCGAGGGGATACGGTCGTTCCCAATGGTGTAGTAGTCAGCACTGGCTTCTGCTTGGAAAATATTCACCGCAAGGACGACAACGCCAACAAGAATAAGGATGATCGCCAAGATAGGAACAAGAATCTTGACAATCAACGGCACACGGCGCTTCTTCTTGGCGACTGGTCCGGCACCTCCAGGGCCCATGGGAGGGCCTGGAGGATAGCTGCCGGGAGGCGGCCCAGCCGGTGGTCCGGGGGGGTACGCCCCAGTCGGACCGGCTGGTTGTGCGGGATATGGAATTTGACCGGGCTGTGGTTGTTGCCCTGACGCAGGTGGCTGCGATTGGCCAGGGTACGGTTGTTGCCCAGGACTTGGGGATTGCCCAGATTGGGGAGGTTGCACAGGGTACGCAGGCTGTCCAGCGGGCGGAGCCTGTTGTGGCTGGCCAGGTGTGGCCGCAGGGTTCTGCCCCATCACGGCTGGGGCTTGCTGAGTGGACATTTGCTGGCCGCATTGCATACAGAATGCATTGCCGTCTTGATTTTCGGACCCACAAGCTGTGCAGAATTTCGCCATGGTGCTCCTCCATTGTTTGTTCAGTGCACGTGATTCCCCACGAGGTACCTCACCACTGAAGATCGGGCACGGCGACGCAAATCAAAACTACCCATGTCGGAGGATCTAGGTAGAACAGACAACATCGTCAGAACAATTATCCCAGAAATCTCACCCAGTGTCATCGCGATTGCATGGATCTCTGGTGAGTTTATGTGGCTTATTACACCAAGGGCAGCAGGCTCTATTCGACGCGGAAGGAATCGAGCATCGACTGAATCTCGGCAGCTAACTGCTCGTCATACTCAGTCATGGCAGCGAAGACCGCAATTTCATACACCGAAGGAGAGTCATCGATGATGATCATCAGACCCCAGTTAAGCGCCGTCGTAAACTCATACTTCCACGCATCAAACCCGCCTATTTGGATAGGAGTCAACTCGGAGATGTACGTCAGATCATCATCAAGGAAGCGCGAGGGGTGGCAACTCTCTGCATATTCTTCTATTGAGCCGGGGTAGTCGAAATCACGGATGGCATGGAAGGCGAACCTGGTATGACCCTTTTCGTACACCGAGTCGGAACTCGTTTCGTCCTCGATCCATCCTGGTGCCGGTGTGATCGTGGGCTCACCGGAGTAGGATGAATCGTTTCCTTGGAGGTCCCCTGCTTTCTTCACCACAGTGATGGTGTAGCCAAGCTCGTCGTAGTCGATAGACACGGTGATTGTCTTGCCCGGCTCAACCGAATACCGCTCTAGCATGCCAAACCCTGTGGCCCAGAAGAAGTCGATGTCAGAGACAGCATCGAAGCCGTCATTATTCACCAGATACCCCGCGTACTTCAGCATATCCTGAGCTTGATCAACCAGCGGTTCGTTATATGTGAGGATCTTCGTGACGATTCCGTCTTCAGAGGACGTGATACCAGCCATGGTGCGATCTTCACCGAGGACGAATTTCACTGACGGGATACGGTCATCACCGAGCTGATAGTAATCAGCCTTGGCTTCTGCGGTTGAAGCGAGGAATAGTGCAAGTCCGGCTCCGCCTGCCACGAGTACGAACGCAAGAACAGCGACACCGAGCTTCAGAGCCAGCGGTACTCCCTTGGGCTTGCGGGTTGATGGGGACTGGGCCCCCATGGGATGACGTGTGGGATATACGCCGGGGTGCTCAGTAGCAGGATGATCGAATTCATGAGAGGCCGGAGGCAGCCCAGCAGAGCCCCAATCAGCAGACTTCTGTTGCTTGGGTTGCCGGAAGGAATCGATTGGCTCTGGTTCGTACTGGTGCAGCAATCGCTGCTCGAGTGGGGCAGGCTGCCAGGATTCTTTCTCCAGGGGAACAGGCTGCCATGGAACTGACTGCCAGGGGTTTGATTGCACTAGCGGCTGCTCTATTCGCGTGGGTTCCATGGAGAACTGCTGCCAGGTCGTTGACCCGACAGTGGCCGCAGCCATCGGCATCGATGGAATCGGAAATGGCGCCAAGGGAGTGATCGGCGGTGCTGGCTCTAGCTGCCTCTGCTCGAGGGCTGATGGTTCCACCTGATAGGCAATCGTCGGGTGTTCTGCCGGATACTGCTGAACCAAAGACGGTTCAGCAGGGATCTGATCCAGAAGGAGCTCTCGTAATATGGTCTGCTCCAGTACGCTATCGTCCAGCGGCGGGGGTTCCGGCGCTGGGTGCTCTCGGGGCGGTTGATCGAGGATGAGTTGTTCCAGTGCTGTCTGCTCCAGCAGCGGCTGCTCTATCGTCTGTTGCTCATGAATGAGTTGCTCCAGTACGGACGGCTCCTGCGATGGGGCATCAACAGCCTGCTCTGGCGCTGCGGGCTGTGCGGGCGCTGCCGGCATTGGCACTGCTTGGAGTGCCTCCGGCGGAACGGGCGGTACAGACTCTGGCGGCATTGGCGGGACTGGGGGAGCCACCTGCGGTGCAACTGGCATCGGCGGAGGTGGTAAGGCTGCCTCCAGAGTCGCTGGCATCGGCGGAGCTGGCATCGGAGGAACCGGTATGGTTGCCTCTAAGGTAACTGGAAACGCTGCTTCCAAGGTAACTGGCATCGGCGGGATTTGCTCAACCGGAGGCTGCGGGGGATACGCTGCTTGCATGGGCATCTGCGGCACTGCGGATGGAA
>WQYJ01000101.1 GCA_009781325.1 Propionibacteriaceae bacterium
CATCGGTTCACTGGTCGGAATTGTCTTAGGTTTCGGCTTAGCTCTCATCGGTCAGCATGCTCTGTCAGGGCTGTCAATTGCCGCCTTGAGCATCCCGTGGATCTGGATCGTTGGTCTGTTCGTGCTATGTCTCATCGCAGGAATGCTGGCTCCCATTGGCCCCGCCTGGCGAGCCGCCAAGCTTCCCATGCGAGGAGAACTGGTTACTGACTAGGTTCCACTGATTCATCCACGCTGTGATGTGTGGGTATCTTTGTACCCGCCGGGTTACAGCAGGTGACAATCTTGGCATATTTGTGGATATCATGGATGATCGTTGTTTCACCGTCACCGGTGTGTTCGTCGGTGCTCGGCGAGGTCGTTTCGCCTGCGCAGTATTTGTATCCTCGCGGAACGATGTAATCTGCCGAGATGGCGCGGGCGCCGCCAGAGCTGATCAGACAACCTGACCTGATAACTAGAGCCGAAGCACTGACACCATAGCAGAAGATCAAGTCGGATTCGCTGCCTGTGGCAGTGACATACGCACCACCTGTGATGGTGAGAGTGTCATCATAAAAGAGGTAGATGCCTATGCCTGCCTGGGGAGGGCGAGTAGCGGTGTTGCTCGTACCTGTGAGGCTGCCGGGTCCAGTGATGGTCAGAGCGCCGAGCACAATTATTCCAGCAGGTACGCCACTGTCTAAGGTGCCAGCGGTGATCGCATTGTCACCTTTGAGGTGGATCGTGGTATCACCCGGTAGAAGTAAAGCTAACCCAGCTTTCGTCACATGCGTAAACCTGATCAGGGTGAGGGTTTTTGTGGAAGCCTTCCATGCCCACTGTCCTCGGCCATACTCACCATGGCCATCGACGTAGATACTGGGTTCGAGATTCCACCCGCGTTCAGACGATGGTCCAGTCACCGGAATCGGCCAGGCTGAAGCGTTTTTGTGACTGGCATCGATGGTTGCCTGCGAGCCACCTTCCTCTAACACAGCATCGGGGGAGATCACCGTCTGGCTCGCACAATAGAGGTATCCGCGTGGGATAACGCATGTCGAGGAGAGCGCAGATCGTGCACCGACAGCGTAGAAGGAACCTCCGTTGAGGATGAGTCCAGCCGCGAAAATGCCATAGTGGCGGCCACGACCCACCTCGGAGCCACGTGCATCAACGTACACACCACGAAGAATCCGCAGGGCGCCCTTGTTGTTGAGGTGGATGCCAGTAGCATCACTGGTAGTGGCAGTATCGGAGTCAATCGCACAATACAGGGTTCCGGAACCAGTAATGGTGAGATCACCCATCGCGACTATCCCAAACGATGGGTCATTCTTGCCTGCGGATAGCGATGAACTCGAGACGTGATTGTAACCTTGGATGACCAGAGTCGTATCACTGGGCAGGACCAGACCACAGTCGGCGGACGTGGAGTACTGGAGGTTAGTCAGAGTGAGGGTTTTCGTTGAATGCTTCCATGACCAGGTTCCCCCAGCATAGGAACCAGAGCCATCACATATCGCAGTGGTCAGGAAATCCCATCGGGATTCTAGTGTTGGGCCAGCAGGGGGAATGGGGGCGATCTGCGCGTACCGACTGGTGTGGTCGATGATCGTCGTCTTTCCGTTGCCGGGGTGTGAATCCTGGGTTGAATCTGTCGTCTCGGATGTGAGGTAGGAATGCATGCTTGGTACGACGAAATTAGATGACAGGGCACGAGTATTACCTGTAGCGATGAGTGTGGCACCAGAGATGATGAGGTTGGATGCCCAAGCCCCGTAACTCTCGCCGCCTCGTACTACCTGCCCTGCAGAAGCGATGACGGTTGCTCCGCCGCGAATCTCTAGGGTTCTCTTGTTAGTCACCGAAATGGCGGAACTGCTTTGATCGGTCTGGCCCGCCATACCGGCCTCGACATCAAGGGTGCCGTCTCCGAGAATGGTGAGACTTCCCTGCGCATCAATCCCCTTGCTGGTGCCGCTTCCACCCGTACTGACGATTCTATTAGCACCCTGGAGATGGATCACCCCTGAAGATAGCTTCAGTGCAATCTCTGCTTTTGTGACATGGGTCATGCCATTTAGGGTGAGAGTCTTGGTGTCCAGTGACCAGGCCCAGACCCCATCGCGATAACTTCCGGAGCAGCTCTTCGTTGTTGGGGAGAACTCCCATGAACTGCTGCGTGAAGGGTTGTACGAGATAGCCGGCCCAATTTGTACCCACTTGTGTTTGCCGTTGACAATCTTTGTCAGACCGTCGCCGGTGAGGTTGGTGGAGCTTGAAGCTGTGAGCTCATTGACAAAATAGGGATACCTGTGAGGAACGGTGTAATCCAAGGACATGGCGCGAGTATCACCGCAGGCGACAAGGGTGGCGTTGGTGATGGTCAAGTTCGAGACACGAATTCCGAGACTGATATCGCAGGCTTCACCGCCCTTGGCAACAACAGTCGCACCCCCTGCGATCGTGAGGGCTCCATTCGAGTCAAGAGATATTCCATAGGAGTCACTGTCTGGGCCTGCTGTTCCGCCTGTGGCTCGTAAGGCACCAGTTCCGCAAATGGTGAGATCGCCGCGTACGTAAATCCCCGACGTGTCTGATAGTCCTTCGTATGTGCTGCCAAGTGTGCTCACCCCTTGGAGGTTGATCGTTGAACCAGGGGGAAGCCACAACGCGTAATTATCGGAAGTGACATGGGTGATGTTATCTAATGTGAGAGTCTTGGTGGATTGCTTCCACGACCACATCCCACCGCCATAAAAGCCTGAGGCATTGAGCGTGGCATCGGAAAAATTCCACGTTTCTGTCTGGCAGGGGCCGGTGGGAGCCCCCAGCGCGGATCTTTTGGTCTCGTCACGCATCGCAGTGGTGTCACTCTTGTCACCCAATGCTGCTTCCTGTGTGAACCCAAGGTCGAGTTTGTATTGCAGTAAGCGTTCGATCTCTTTATCCAGACCAGGTCGGTGCATTGTACGCAGCTCGATTCCTCCAACCGACACAGCATCGATGGTCGTTGCAGTGACCGTTTCATCCGCCGAAATAGCCGGATCTCCGATGGCAATTCCATCGTTCAGGGCATATTCAATGCCTGTCGTTGTACCAGTGTCCGCCGTGGACTCGGTACGCCTGCGCACCTTTGTGCGCTGGCTTCGCGGTTCATCCATACCAAAACAGCCTATTCCCATTGTCAGGCATAATCTAGATTTCAGATTGCATAATCATACGCAAATCTGATAAACGAGCGTTTTTTTATCCAATAATCTCAACCAAGGGTTCCAAACCAGCAAAGTCATGAGGATTGAGGGTAAACAGCGGAAGTGATTGAGACGCCGCGACAGCAGCAATCAGCAAGTCAAAACGGCGCGGGCGCGGATTACGCCCTGTATGTAAGACTAGAGCGACGAGTTCGCCGTACGACTCTGCGGCTCGCTGGTCAAATGGCAGCGGTTTCACCCACGTTGTGATGCGTGCGTATCTCTGTGCGCGACGGGTCGCTTCAAGCGGGTCGGGTGCGCAGGCGATTCCGTAGCTGAGTTCTGCCAAGGTGATAGATGAGATAGACCCCTGGATGGGCAGCCCAATCGTGTTGCGTGCTCGGACAATATCTATCACCACAGAGGTGTCGAGTAATCCTTGTTCATGCTTAGGCAAGACGATCACCCTCATCACCAAAGAAGCTATCAGCATCAGCTCTTAATTGAGCAGCATCCTGCGGTGGTAAGTCACTCAGAGCCGCGAAGAGTTCATCAGTGGGCACCAAAAGACGAGGCCCCTTCAGGGGAAGCAAAGTCCCCACCGGCTGGCCGTTGCGAGTAATGGTGAAACTGTCACCAGCCTCAAGACGATCCATAATGCGCGCTGAGTCATTTCGTAAATCCCGCTGAGAAATAGTAGTCATGTATCACAGTGTAGCACCTAGTGACACAGTTCACTCGAGGTGGTTATCCTGTCTCCATCTCAGAACAGAACCTCGGCCTGGGCAGAAGTTGTCTCGACGAATAACAGCCGGATAGATCCTAATCGCGTACCATGGAAGTAACTGCGAAACCAAGGAGTTTTCCATGGTGGATGTTGTGAAGACTGTGTCTGGTTTTCCTTCAGCGGGACGCTATACCGCTGATGGTGATCCAGCGGTGATTTCTGTGAAGACGTGGTCGGGTGATGAACCGCCAAAGGGGATATTGCAGCTAAATCATGGGATGCAGGAATACATTGATCGTTACGATGAGTTCGCCCGGATTGCCGTGACGCACCGATGGCGTGTGGTGGGGATGGACTTCATTGGGCACGGAGATTCAGTGGAAACTGACGACCAATTGGCTTTCACTGGGGTGAAGCTTGCTGGTGGGCGGAATCCGTTCCTAGAGGATGTGCATACTTTGCGGGTCCAGACCCAACGGGACTGGCCCGGACTGCCGTACTTCATGCTTGGTCACTCCATGGGGTCCTTTGTTCTGCGCGCCTATCTGCGCGAACATGGACAGGGATTGCAGGGTGCGATCATCTCCGGAACCTCAGCGATGGGCAAACCCCTGATCTGGTTCGGACAATCTCTTCTGGGCACCCTCGATCTTTTCTATCCTCCCACTCATCGCTCGACTCTGTTTGAGTCGATGTCGGTGGGTGCTTACGAGACAGCATTTCGCAGACCGGGAGAGAAGGCGACTGGGTTTGAGTGGTTGTCCCGTGACCCTGTGGAGGTCGGCAAATACATTGAGGATTATCGATGCGGGATGGTATTCACGATGGCAGCCAATCATCTGCTCATGGATGTTGTCTCGAAGGCCAACGCCGGGTCAACCTACGCTTCGACGCATAAGGATCTGCCGATACTGATTGTCTCAGGCAAGTCCGATCCTGTCGGAGCCATGGCAGTGGGTGTACGCAAGGTTGCAGACAGCTATCGGCGGGCAGGAATCACAGATCTGACAGTGAATCTCTACCCCGAAGCCCGTCACGAACTCTTTCACGAAACCAACCGCATCGAGGTCTACACCGACATCCTAACCTGGATGGACGAGCGCATCCCGGAACATCAATGAGCCGGCGTACTTTGTCGTCGCTTTGGCGACAGATCCCTCCCGTTATTGGATTTTGGTTGCTTGGGCATGGAAAAGGGGGTCGGGTTTTGCCCGACCCCCTTTACTTGGCTGTTAGTGTACGTGGGCTGCTGGGGCTTCCTCTTCTTCGGCTGGCTTCTCTACGATCAGGGTTTCTGTCGTCAGGAGTAGGGCCGCGATGGAGGCTGCGTTTGCCAATGCAGAACGGGTCACCTTGACGGGGTCAATGACACCGGCCTTGATGAGGTCTTCGTACTCACCTGTGGCGGCATTGTAGCCATGGCCAGGAGAGAGCTCTTTGACCTTGGAGACGATGACATACCCAGGCTCTCCGCCGTTTTCGGCGATCCAGCGCAGGGGTTCGGCCAGAGAGCGGGCAACGATGTTGACACCGGCTTTCTCGTCACCTGTTGTCCCCAGACCATCGGCCAGGACAGCGGCGGCATGAACCAGGGCTGAGCCGCCACCGGCGACGATACCCTCTTCAATGGCTGCGCGTGTGGCAGACACGGCATCCTCGATGCGATGCTTCTTCTCCTTGAGTTCGACCTCGGTGGCAGCGCCGACCTTGATCACGCACACGCCGCCGGCGAGCTTCGCAACACGCTCTTGGAGCTTCTCGCGATCCCAGTCAGAGTCAGTACGCTCGATCTCGGCGCGCAGTTGCGCGACGCGAGCTTGGACATCTTCGGGGTTGCCAGCACCATCGACGATGGTCGTGTTGTCCTTGGTGGCCACGATGCGGCGAGCGCGTCCCAGCACCTCAAGACCCACCTGATCGAGCTTGAGCCCAACCTCAGGAGCGACAACCTGACCACCGGTGAGGATGGCGATGTCTTCGAGCATGGCCTTGCGGCGATCACCAAAGGCAGGAGCCTTGATTGCGCAGGAGATGAACGTACCCTTGATCTTGTTCACCACCAGAGTGGACAAAGCTTCCCCGTCCACGTCCTCGGCGATGATGACCAACTGACCGGAAACACCAATCACCTTCTCCAGCATTGGGAGAAGATCATTCATCGAAGAAATCTTGCCTGAGTTGATCAGGATGTAGGGGTTCTCGAAGACGGCTTCCATGCGATCAGGATCGGTGACGAAGTACTGCGAGATGTAGCCCTTATCGAACTGCATACCCTCAGTGAACTCCAGCTCCGTACCAAAGGTCTGAGACTCGTCAACAGTGATCACACCGTCTTTGCCGACCTTGTCGAAAGCCTGAGCAATCAACTCACCGATTTCCACGTCACGCGAAGAGATGGTCGCCACAGATTCCATGTCAGCGGTGGTTTCCACCGGACGTGCAACCTTGGCGAGTTCTTCGGTCACTGCGGCGACGGCCTTCTCGATGCCGCGCTTGAGACCCATGGGGTTGGCTTCGGAAGCCACTGCGCGAAGACCTTCGTGAACCATAGCCTGTGCGAGCACAGTGGCTGTGGTCGTACCGTCACCGGCAACATCATTGGTCTTTGTCGCTACCTCTTTGGCCAACTGAGCGCCGAGGTTTTCATAGGGATCAGCGAGTTCGATTTCTTTGGCGACCGTCACACCATCATTGGTGATGGTGGGGGCGCCCCATTTCTTGTCGAGGACGACATAGCGGCCCTTGGGGCCCAGTGTCACCTTGACTGTGTTGGCGAGGGTGTCCACACCGCGTTCAAGAGCGCGGCGTGCCTCCTCGTCAAATGCGAGGATCTTTGGCATTGTGCATCAATCCTTATCGTGTGACCTTGGCGAGGATGTCGCGGGCGTTGAGCAGGAGGTAGTCATTACCGTCGTACTTGACCTCGGTTCCGCCGTACTTGCTGAAGATGACGATATCGCCCTCGGCAACGTCCATCGGGATGCGATTTCCGTTGTCATCGGTACGACCCGGGCCGGTTGCGACGACCTTTCCTTCTTGCGGCTTTTCTTTCGCGGTATCTGGGATAACCAGGCCAGAAGCAGTCGTTTGCTCGGCCTCTAATGGCAGAACGAGGACTCTGTCCTCGAGCGGCTTGATCGTGGCTGCCACGTCAAGACCCCTTTCATGTTCGAGTGACGTGATGGTCACTGTGGTTGCTGAATCCCGATGTCGTCGCGGAGCCACCGGGTTAGCACACTCACACCGAGAGTGCTAATAGAGAA
>WQYJ01000102.1 GCA_009781325.1 Propionibacteriaceae bacterium
GGTTCGGTCGGGAAGTCAGCGAAACAGATGGAGATGTCCATTGCGGTGATGACGAGCTTAACTGCGGCGATGAAGCGCTGAGTATCGAAGGTGTCTTCTGGTGTCAGGAACTTCATCAGATTCAGCGATGCCAGGTTGCAGGACGAGTTGTCGATGCTCATGTATTCACTGCAGGGGTTCGATGCTGTGATGGGGCCTGAATTGGGGATCGTGTGCCAGGAATTGATGGTGTCGTTGTACTGAATCCCAGGATCGGCGCACTTCCAGGCTGCGGTAGCAACCTTGGTGAACAACTCACGCGCTCTAACTGTGGTGATCCGACGCCCATCGAGGCGGGCAGTGAGGTCGAAATCAGAGTCGGTTTCCACAGCGCGCATGAAGGCATCCGAGACACGTACTGAGTTATTGGCGTTCTGGTATTGCACAGAACTGATGTCGACACCGCCGAGATCCATATCAAAGCCGGCATCGCGCAGGGCGCGGATCTTTTCCTCTTCGCGTGCTTTGGTTTCGATGAACTCTTCGATATCCGGGTGGTCGATGTCGAGGATGACCATCTTGGCAGCGCGCCGGGTTGCTCCGCCTGACTTGATGGTCCCGGCGGAGGCGTCAGCACCGCGCATGAAGGAGACTGGGCCTGAGGCCGTACCGCCTGAGGAGAGAAGTTCTTGGCTGGAACGAATCTTGGAGAGGTTGACTCCGGCCCCTGATCCGCCTTTGAAGATGAAGCCCTCGTCGCGATACCAGGTCAGAATCGAATCAATGGAGTCATCGACGGTCAGGATGAAGCAGGCTGAGACCTGCTGAGGAGAGGCGGTGCCAACATTGAACCATACCGGTGAGTTGAAGGAGAAATACTGGTGGAGCAGCATCCAGGTCAACTCGTCGGAGAAAACCCGCGCTTCTTCTTCTGAGGTGAAGTATCCGTTGTTCTCCCCCGCTTCACGATAGGTGTTCACGACGCGATCAATCAGTGTTTTCAACGATTGCTCTCGATCGGGTGAACCGAGTGCTCCCCTGAAGTACTTCGTTGTCACGATCGTGGAAGCATTGGCACTCCAAAAGTCTGGAAACTCCACTGATTGCTGTGCGAAGACAGTTTCACCGGTCTTCCAGTTGGTTTGAACGACATCCCGGTGCGTCCAGACCACCTCGTCGTACGGATGTACTCCTGGTGTCGAAAAGACACGCTTGACCCCAAGTTCAATCCCCTCTTCTGCAACAGCCGACACTGGCATGACTAAACCTTTCTGTGGTTGATTGTTTCTTAATTGCTTTTCGCAGTGCGCAGATGCGCGATTCCGGTCTCGAAATCTTCGACACTTCCGTAGTTCTCGTAGACCGAGGCAAAACGTAAGTAGACGACCTCATCAAGGTGACGCAGCGGCTCTAGGATGGCTAGACCAATCTCTTCTGTTGGTACTTCGGCCAACCCCATACTGCGAATCGTATCTTCGACACTCTTGCCGAGCTTGGCGAGGTCAGCATCGGAGATCGGCCTGCCTTTGCAGGCCTTATGAACACCTTGGATGATCTTGTCGCGGCTGAATGGCTCGACAACTCCTGAGCGTTTGACAACAACAAGTTGAGTTTGTTCAACTGTGGTGAATCGTCTGTCACACTGCGGACACTGACGGCGTCTGCGGATGAAGCTGCCGTCCTCCGCGACACGCGAGTCCGTGACCCGCGAATCCGGATTTTTGCAGTACGGACAGTGCATTTCTCTCCTTGTTGAGTCTTAGGCTAATCGAGGATTACCACAATACATGGGATAATCACATTCATGTCACTACTAGATGTAGTGATTCTATAGATTAGCTAAAGTCAGTCAAGCTTCGCCACATGGTGTGTCGGAATCTCTACAGAAAAAGATTTCTCAGCAGTGTCCATGCCACGGCAACGGTGACAAAGATTGCCAACCAATGCTGGGAGAACCACCTTGGCAACCATCGCGAACCAACCTTGGGATGTCTGATTGCCTCCACAATCCACCCAATTGTCCGCACACCGATCACAGGGAAAATAACCATTAGTGCCTGGTTGGCGCGCCACGCCGATGCGAGATCTCCATGAAGCAATGAAATTCCCATGGTCGTACCTCCGCAGAAGGGGCACATCCATCCACTGATCATCCTGAAGGGACAAGGAACACCGACTCCTGTGGCCATAGTGAGCACACTCACTGCGACACCTGCGCAGACGAAGGCACCGACCGCAATGAGGTGATCTCGCGGCGGTGTGGCAGGCATCTGTTGTGAAATCTCCATAGGAATATGAGTATAAGGGTTGAGATATGAAGACAAATCGGCTGTGAGCACGCTAACCTAGCTCTATCGGCTCTACAGAAGGAATCACTATGAGCACAGAGAATTTCGGTTCTGCCCCTGATAACAACATCCCCCCGCCGCGTCCTGGGTACTCGCCGTTCCCACCAGCGACGCCTCCAGTTCCTCCTGCGCCTCCTGCACCGCAGTATGGCCAGGTTCCACCGCCCGTTCCGGGCTACGGGCAGTCCGCTCCGCCTCCGGCACCGATGCCGACCTATGGCCAGGTTCCTCCGGCTCCTGTTCCGCCCATGCCTGGGCAGTACATGCCTACCCCGTATCCTTCAGGAGGCTTCCAGCCAGTTCTCGCCACATGGCAGAAGCGTGCCTACGGTGCCTTGATTGACTGGGTAGCACCCTTTGTTGTGCTGGTCGCCTCCGGGTTCATCTTCACAGGAAATTTGGGCTTCATCTCCTATGTCTTCTCGTTGGCCGGACTCGGGTACTTCATCTATAACAATGGATACCTTGGCGGAACAACGGGCGTGACCTTTGGTCGCAAGTTTGCCGGCACGAAGTTGGTCTCGGAAGCAACACTGGCACCCATCGGTGCTGGTATGGGTATTGCCCGTTATTTCGTGCACTTCATTGACGCCATTATCTGCTACGTCGGGTTCCTGTTCCCGCTGTGGACACCCAAGAAGCAGACGATTGCTGACATACTGCTCAAGACAATCGTCATCGAAGAGCGCTAAAAGCTTGTGCGGAGACTGGATCCTGGCCATCTGGACAGGTGAAGGTCTCCGCTTTGCACGCCCAGCATCGATCAGGGCAGCGGGGTATTCGGAACCGAGAGGAAGGCCCACGCCATGGTCGTCACAGCGGTGAGGAACACCGCAAGAACACAGCTCAATCCCCCATAGGTTCGTACCGCAGCAATAGTGTGTGCCCGCGACACCGAACGCGCATAGGCCTTCCTTCGAAAATTGGCTGATGTTTCCCCATCATAGACAACATGGAGGGCAGGCCTGCGGTGAGTTTCTGTCAGATATGTGACTTCAATTGCACTCATGTTCATTACCTTTCGTACGTCTGTTCGATATATTCTTGTCGAATTTCGACCGATAATCAAACATTTGTTCGATTTCGGCGTGTCTATCACCAATCTCATCACGGAGTTCCGACATTTTTGCGACACCATCGAACAGATGTTTGATTCCGATGTTCTGGTGGGTTAGGCTGACATCATGGAATCGACATCACCTTCCGCGCGTAAGAAAGACCGCATCCACTCCAATGTCTCCGAGATGCCTGATGGCCCAGCCGGTGCGGACGGTCTCACCTTGCGTCAACGTCGCATCTTGGAGGTCATCCAAGCCTCCGCTGCTGAACGGGGTTACCCTCCTACGGTGAGAGAGATCTGCGAAAAGGTGGGACTCAACTCCCCCTCATCGGTTGCTCACCAACTGCGTGTCCTCGAAACACGCGGATTCGTACGCAGAGATCCCAACCGACCGCGCGCCTTGGAGGTGCTTCTTCCCGGGTCAAACGACCAGGTGTCTGCCCTGGCTGATGAGTCCTATGCGCGTGTCCCCCTCCTCGGGCGCATTGCGGCAGGTCTTCCCATCACTGCTGAACAAAACCTGGAAGATACCTATGTTCTCCCCGAACAGCTCGTGGGCTCTGGAACCCTGTTTATGGTGGAAGTCCACGGCGACTCCATGATTGAGGCTGCCATCTGCGACGGAGACCTCGTCGTCGTACGCCAGCAGCCAACCGCAGAGAACGGGGAAATTGTTGCTGCCCTACTCGGTGATGAGGCAACCGTCAAGGTTCTCAAACGCACCCCCGGCCAAGTGTGGCTCCTTCCGCAGAACCGTCTCTACTCCCCCATCGACGGCAACGAAGCAAAGATACTCGGCAAAGTGGTTGCCGTACTGCGCAGGGTTTAGAGAAATCGGGTTTTCGCTGCAATCCGCCCATCAACGGTTCCCGGCCATGATAACCGCAGGAAAGAGCGGGCCCTAGTCATCCCCACATAGAGCAGCCGCCTCTCTTCGGCAATCGCGGCAGAACTAGTTGACAAGGGATGAGGCAGAGCCCCGTCATGCAAACCAGCGACCACCACCACTTCCCACTCAAGGCCCTTAGCCCCATGAAGAGTCATCAGCCTCACTCCAGGGACGCTAGGGTTTCCCGACCGATCCATGGTGAACGGGATCTGCTCATCCGCCAGGATCTGGCGAATCGATTCGATCGCGGCTTTGGTGCGCATCAGGACTGCCATCTGCTCCCATTCCACGCCATCACGATGACGAGCCTTCAGCCAGTGTGCATTCTCGGTGGCCTCCGCCAGTGAATCCTGTGCGCACACTATGTCGACATCCGCCCCAGAGTCTCGCAACGGCACTAAGTGAAACCCTGATTGGGAAACAACATTAGCCGCATACAGAATCTGAGGAGTTGATCGGTAATTGCGCCGCAGTTCCATCGATTCTGATCTCGGATGTGACTCAGCGAAATTCTCTAGATAGATCGATCGTGATCCAGCAAAGGAGTGAATGGTTTGACCGGGATCGCCAACCACGCACACATCGTCGCGCCCACTTACCCAGAGCTCCACCAACCTGGCTTGAACAGGAGAGATGTCCTGATATTCATCAAAGAGGAAATGACGGTAGGTCGTACGCACTTTCCGTGCGGCCTCCGGTGCGGTCGTCAACAGCGCGACCGTACACAGCAGTAAATCATCAAGATCAATCACACATGCTGCCTGCTTCGCCTCCTCGTAGGCTGAAATGATGTCGGCGCACTGATCGAGAGTGAGCCGGGTGAGGCTACGCTGATCAACCCTGGCCAAATCAACATAGTCTTCCACCAACACATTCGTCTGCTTGGTCCATGAGATTTCGGTTGCGATCTCATTGACCATCCCCGGTGACGGTGTTCCCAATCCAACACGAAGACACGCAGCACGAATCAGTGGCTCATTGTTATCTTCGACTTGCGGCAGAGAACAGCCATAGGTCGTCGGCCAGAAATACTGAGCCTGACGCAAGGCAGCCGAATGAAAGGTTCGTGAGGCAACTCCATGGACCCCCATCGCCTCCAAACGTGTCTTCACCTCAGCGGCTGCCGAGGTTGTGAAGGTCAGCGCCATCGTTGCCCGAGGGTCGAGGGCATCGATCGACGCAGCATAAGCCAACCGATGAGTCAGCGTTGATGTCTTGCCTGTGCCCGCACCAGCAATCACAGCTACCGGCGAGCCCAAGTGCTGGGCGACCATGCGCTGATCAGCATCAAGGTGATCGAGAATCTGGTTGGGTTCCACATGCATAACTGTGCCATGAACCTGTGACATCTTTGTATCAGATCGTTCACATAGCGAAATGTCACAGCTATGCCCTAACGTTTTCTCTGTGATCCACTACACGGCAACCTTGATCGAAGACTTGGCTGATCAACTCATCCAAGACTTGGCTCAACCAGGTTCGGATCCTTTCACCAAAGACCTCGTGATCACCTCATCCGCCGGGATCTCTCGCTGGTTAGCCCAACGGCTGAGCCTCACCCTGGGAAGCTCGGGTCATCAAGACGGGATCTGTGCTGGGGTCGACTTTCTCACCTTAGGCGCCTTCACAGCCATGATGAGACCCGGCAAATCCCCGTGGTCAGCCAATGCCCTTGTCCCCGATCTTCTGACCACTGTCGAAGCATTGATTGACACCGAAGAGTTCTCCCAAGTCAAGACTCATCTGAAAACTTCTGAATCGCGGCCTCGGCGCCGCATGTCCTTTGTGCGCCTGACTGCATCACGGTTCTCTAGTTATGTCTCCTGGCGCCCCGACATGCTGCGCAACTGGAACCAAGGCCACTTCGTCGACTGGGATGGCTCCATGCTGAGTCCTGCACAACTGTGGCAGCCTCTGGCTTGGAATGCCCTGTGTGACACCCGCGGACTCACTCCCGATCAAGACTGCGCCAACATTTGCACCGCCATCGAAGCCGCTGTTTTCCCGTACGCACGAACAGCGGTTTTCTGCCCGGATCCCATCACTGAAACCGAACAGAGAATCCTGGCTTGCACAGCCCATCAAAATCCTGTGAATCTCTACTCACGACAATCCGCATCCCCCGATAATGAAGACTTACACAGAGTCATCTCCCGAATGTCACCGCTGTCTGCTTGTACGGCTACAGTGCTGGACGAATTGTGCGAGATCTCAGTTGATCTGGAGCCTCACAAAGATCCCGCACCTTCCTTGCTGCACAGAATCCAACAGGGAATCGTAAGCGGGCAGATCACAACCGGAGACCTCGATTCCTCCGTTGTCCTGTGCCCAACCTCTGGAGATCAACACGTCGAGACCCTGGCTGACTTACTCATCCAGTGTCTGAATGAGGATCCAAGTCTTGAACCGCGCGAGATTCTGGTCTTGGTCAATCACATGGATACCATGGCAGAAACACTTGAAGCTTTCTTTTATCCCGATCAATCTCAAGACGCCAATCCACGGCATCGAATCCGGGCATCGATAGCTGCCAATAAGCCTGGCAACCAACCAGCGGTGGACTTATTGTTCTTCCTGATCACACTGGTGAATGGCCGTGCCACCAGCGAGGATCTCTTCCGGCTGGCCAGATTCCCCGCGGTGATGAATCATTTCGGTTTCTCGGAGTCGGACATCGACAAGATAGCCACACTGATCTCGAACTCAGGGATTCGTTGGGGAGTTAATCCTGGACATCGCGCGAATCACAACATGGACTGTTTTGCGCAGAACACCTGGATGGCAGGACTGGGGCGCATGGTGCTCGGTGTCGGGCTGCGCGAA
>WQYJ01000103.1 GCA_009781325.1 Propionibacteriaceae bacterium
GCCGAATCCGTGGGCTGCGCAGCCGCCGTACGCCATGCCTGCGGCACCCAAGAAGAAAACGAAGATCCTCCCAGTGATGATTATCGTGGGTGTCTTCTTGGTCGCCATTCCCGTGGTTGCTGCTCTATTCTCCGGTGATCCGCAAGATACTTCAACCGCACCACCAACAACGATGCCCACAGACCCCACACCTAGTCCCACCGATCCCCCGCCAACACAGCCGCCCACACAGGAGCCAACGCCGACCGGCGGGCACTACACCCCTGGTCCGCCAGACCTCAACCCTGAGCAACCGCCGATGGCCAATAGCTACGAGGACATCCACAATGCACTTGAACGGAACCCTTTGTATGGGACGACTATGGGTATCACTGATTGCTCTTTCCCTAACTTTGATGCTGCCAATGCAACCAACGCCGAGCTTGAAGAGCACCTGAACACGCTCATGGGATGCTTCGTGGCTGCATGGTCACCTCCGCTGGGTGAAGCCGGGTTTACCACTCACCGCCCATCTGTCATCGTGTACTCTCCTCCGGTCATGACTGGGTGCGGCGAGATTGGCATGGGCGCCTTCTTCTGTGCGGCGGATCAGCAAATATACGTGTCCGATGATCTGATCATCCTCTTTCCCTCATCAATGCAGCACATGAGGTATTTTGCGGAAGAAGTTGTAGCTCACGAGTTCGGACACCTCGTACAAAACCGGTCCATGGTTCTGTGGGGAATAGCAACCTTGATGTGGGAAGCGAAGACTGAGGCTGAGGCATGGGAGTGGAGCCGACGCCTAGAGTTTCAAGCTGACTGCTACGCAGGACTGTTCTTGAACTCCATTGCTGTCTCCTCACAGATGACAGAACAAGACAGACGGAATCTGAATGAGATGTGGTCAATCCTAGGATCGGATGAGCCATACACCGATGATCATGGAACATCTGTCAACCGTGTGTATTGGACAAATCAGGGTTTCAACTCAACCGACATCGGCCTATGCAACACTTATGTCGTTCCGTCTGACCGGGTTGGTTAGTCGGAAAAAACTAACGCGGATGCCACAGCCATGATGCCTTCGCCGCGCCCTGTGAATCCAAGGCCGTCGGTCGAGGTGGCTGCTACGGAGACCGGTGCACCCACAACCTGTGTGAGGGCTTCTTCTGCTTCACGGCGCCGTGGTGCAAGTTTCGGGGAGTTACCGAGGACCTGGACAGCGACATTACCGATTTCGAATCCAGCATCATGGACGAGTTCAACCACATGACCGACCAGGGCAACACCTGAGGCTCCCGACCAGGTCGGGTCATCCGTACCGAAGATTTCGCCCAAGTCGCCAAGGCTGGAAGCTGACAGCAGGGCGTCGCAGATCGCATGGCATGCCACGTCACCATCGGAATGTCCTGCAGGACCGTACTTCTCATCAGCAAAGAACAACCCGGCTAGATACATCTCACGAGATTCGACAAGCTGGTGAGCATCAACGCCGACACCGGTACGAATTCTCATGCCTCACCCCGGGCAATCACCTCAGCCAAGACTAGATCCATAGGCTCCGTGATCTTGAAAGCTAGGGAGTCCCCCGGCACTGTCATCACAGGTACGTCGATAGCCTCGCACATGGTCGCATCATCGGTGTACTCCTTGTCACCGGCATGGGCATGCGCCTGACGAAGAATCTGAGCATCAAAACCCTGCGGGGTCTGAACCCTCAGGAAGGTCGAACGATCCACCGCAACAGTCCAGCTTCGCCGAATACGCCGCAGTGAATCAACCTGAGGTATGACGGGAATCACTGCCGGTGCTCCCTCGCGTACTGCTTCGATGACCCGATCAACGATGAAGGGAGGTACGAGCGGGCGCGCCGCATCGTGAACCAGCACGATCTCAGCGGAACCAATGTGGGCAAGGCCCAAGCGAACAGAATCCTGGCGAAGCAGCCCACCGGCGATCACTCGTACGCGATCGACATAGTGGGTGAAGAATTGTCCGAATCTTTCGGTCCAAGCCTCAGGGGCTACCACGATGACCTTATTGGCACCTCCCGAGAGCATTGCTTGGGTAGCACGGGTCACCATGGGAATTCCAGCAATTTCGATGGCAGCTTTCGGGCTTTCGTGGCCTAAGCGCACCCCCGAGCCTGCCGCCACCACAATAGCGGCGACTTCCTGATTACCATGGGATGTCACTTTTCGACGGAGGCCAAGACTTCGTCGAGAAGCTCCTCCGCCCGCGCCTCATCAACACGCTCGGCTAAAGCCAATTCAGATACGAGATTCTGGCGTGCTTTTGCCAGCATTCTCTTTTCACCTGCAGATAGTCCGCGGTCGCGCTCACGACGCCACAGGTCTCGTACCACCTCAGCCACTTTGACGACATTGCCTGAGTGGATTTTTTCGAGGTTAGCTTTGAAACGCCGTGACCAGTTCGTCGGCTCTTCGACATCGGATGCTTTGAGGACATTGAAGACACGTTCGAGGTCTTCACCACAGACAACATCACGGACGCCGACAAGATCAAGATTGCATGCAGGGACACGGACGACGAGATCAGACTGCCCGACGATCCTTAAGACGAGGTAGAGTCTATCCTCACCTTTGATGGTCCGGGTTTCGATGTCTTCGATGACAGCAGCCCCATGATTGGGATACACAACCGTCTCACCAATAGTGAATGCCATAAGCCCAGTTATCCTTCCTGCCAGCACTAATTCTACCACGGACCCAAAGCCTGAGCGACCAGATTGGTTTCACGACGATATCGAGGTGGTCCCAGTATCCTCCCCCATCCCCATCCTCTGCGCTGCGGTGGGTTTTGCCCCGGTCATCCTGCCGCCAGGCAGGACCCCCGGCAGCCGACGTATGGACTATAGCGAGACAGCGCAACCCAAGACCCTACGTCGGCTGCCGGGGGTCCTGCCTGGCGGCAGGATGACCGCAAGTGACGAGGGGGCAAGGCCCCTTGGCACACCTTACTGTCACGCCTTACTTTTTGCCTTGGTTTTTGACAGCTTCTATGGAGGCGGCTGCTGCTTCGGGGTCTAGGTAGCGTCCGCCTGGGATGATCGGCTTGAAGGATTCGTCCAGTTCATAGTGCAGCGGGATCCCGGTGGGGATGTTTAACCCTGCGATGTCTTCGTCGGAGATTCCGTCTAGGTGCTTGACTAGAGCTCTCAGGGAATTCCCGTGCGCTGCCACTAAAACAACCTTGTTGTCGAGCAGGTCGGGGATGATTGCGTCATACCAGTACGGCAAGGCCCTGATCAGAACATCCTTCAGACACTCAGTACGAGGGCGTGCTTCGGCCGGGAGTACGGAGTACCTGGAATCGTTGAACTGGGAGAACTCGGAGTTATCATCGAGGACCGGCGGCGGAGTGTCATAGGAACGCCTCCAGACCATGAACAAATCCTCCCCGTATTCATCACGGATCTGGGTCTTGTTCTTACCCTGCAGTGCACCGTAGTGGCGCTCGTTCAGCCTCCAGGAGCGCCGTACTGGAATCCAGTGGCGGTCGCACCCATCGAGGGCAAGGTTAGCGGTATGGATGGCTCTGCGCAGGACTGAGGTATGGAGCACATCAGGGAGCAAACCCTCACCCATGAGGAGTTCAGCCCCTCTGCGGGCTTCGGCGATACCCTTCTCATTGATATCCACGTCAACCCACCCTGTAAACAGGTTCAGGGCATTCCATTCGGACTCGCCGTGGCGAAGAAGAATCAGTGTGTACGTCATGGGATTACTCTATCGTGTGGCTCCATTTCCGACTAGCCTGCGAAAGCTATCTTGATCAGGACTAGGATTAGGCTATGCAGAATTCAATTGCCCTTGTCACAGGCGGATCTTCAGGAATAGGTTCCCATGCATGCCGCGCATTGCATGACCGCGGAGTCACCGTGTATGCCGCCGCGAGACGCCCCATGGAAGATCTGGAGTCATACGGGATTAACACACTCACCATGGATGTCACCGATGACGAGTCCATGAGAGCCGGTGTTGCGGCCGTTGAGGAACGTGAAGGGCGCATCGATATCCTTGTCAACAATGCCGGCTATGGATTCTACGGAGCCATCGAAGACGTACCCATGAGTGAAGCTCGCCGCCAGTTTGAGGTGAATGTTTTCGGGGCCATGAGGCTGGCTCAGCTCGTACTTCCGGGGATGTCAGAGCGCAGCCGCGGCCGCATCGTTAATGTCTCCTCGATCGGCGGGTTTTTCTCCATGGCACTTGGCGGGTGGTACCACGCGACAAAGTACGCCATGGAGGCCCTCTCTGATGCTCTGCGCCAAGAAGCCAGCCTCTGCGGAGTTGATGTGGTTCTGGTCGAACCCGGTCTGACAGCAACCAGTTGGGAAGCCATTGCTGCGAAGAATCTGCGAGCCACCTCTGGCCTAGGGAAGTATTCGCTGATTGCCAATAACTTCGCAACCGCACTCGAGGTCTTCGGTCAAGGATTCGCCACCCAACCCAGTGTCATTGGTGAGCTTATCGCCCGGGCAGCCCTTGTGCCGCGTCCTCGTACGCGCTACCGCAAGGGAATGGGGGCTCTGCCACTGACTACCATGGCTCGTGTGGTACCTGATCGGCTCATGGACTGCGCAATCATGTTCTTCCTCACCCATGCAGATGCGCTCATCGATGCCATCCACACCTCGGAAGCTGCACACGGCGCTGCGCGGTACACCCGAGAATGAATCAGCGGATACCACAGGACAGGGGGGATGTGAAGTCCCGTCCTGTGGTATCCGCAATCGAGGGAATGTTCTGGGGAGCTTACACCCAGAACCTTCGTAGACTAAGAAGAGCGCCGCCTGTCACAGCCAGGGAGGCTGCAACAAGAATCCACCACCAAGGCGCCATGGAGGAACCTCCGGTTGGCACACTCGGCTCGCTCGGCGTGATCGGCGCGGAAACGACCTCGTACTGGGTGGATGCTGACCCGGAGGTCTGTCCGCTCAGTGTGAGGACATGGTTACCCAGGGTGTAGTCCTGGGTCACCGTGAAGGTGAAGACTACGCGGCCTTCGGTATTCGCGGTGAGACATTCTGTGGCTGACACCAGGAGCACACATACCTCTTCACCAGGGTTGAAGCTGGTTCCGGTCACAGTCTGCTGCTCGGAGACTAACCTCTGCTCGTAGGTTACCTGTGCTCTCAATCCCACGACGGTAACATAAGCAGGATTCGAGGTACGGTTCTCCTCGTTCGTCGCTGTCACGGACAGGACAGTCCCAACTTCAGGGCGCTGTGTGGGTGAGCAGGAGAAGTACCCAATGGAATCAGTGGGCAGTGACTCGCAGCCAGGAACAGGGTTACCCTTGTCATCGAAAACTGTCACTGTCGAACCTGGGTCGGCCGTACCTGAAACCTGTGAACCATTGGTATGGATCACCACAGGAGTTGAGGGGTTTGCCGGGTTGACCGTGATCACGACTGGAGCAGACGGCTTTGTTGTGTTACCGTCTTCGTCAGTTTCAGTCGCTGTGATCGTGTGCTGACCATCGCTCATCTGCGAGGTCGGGTTACACATCCAAGTCCCATTCTCCTGAACCGTGGCAGTACAAACTATCTCATCACCATCCGTGACTGTGATAGTGTTCCCTGGCCCATTTCCCAAACCAGAGAATGGGGGCTTGGATGTGGTGACCGTTGCGCCATTCGCCGGTGAGGTGATAACCGGCGGAGCCATGGGCTCCGGAACTATGACGATCACGATCGGATCCGATTCTTCTGAGGAGTTGCCCGCTTCATCAGTTTCAGTGACTGTGAACTCATGCTCCCCGTCGGTTAACGGATCCTCCAACGTGCATGACCAAGTCAGGTCCTCCCCTACCGTGGTCGTGCACACGACTTTGTCGTCCTCATCGGTAACAGTGATCTCGTTACCTTCCTCATCACCAGTTCCAGTCAGCGTCGGAGGATTGACTTCTGCTGGGTTCTCCGGCTGATTCACACCAGGTGCCGGAGGAGGTGTGGTGTCAATGACGATGACGACTGGATCACTGGGATCTGAGATGTTCCCAGCCTCATCGGTTTCTGTCACGATGATTTCGTAGCCTCCATCAGTGACAGGGTCTTTCACAGTGCACGACCATGTTTGATCCGAGGCCACCGTTGTCGTACACAAGACATTGTCGTTGCCATCGGTGATGGTGATGACGTTGCCCGGCTCATCACCGGTACCTGTTACGGTTGGCGGATTGTTGTTGGTCGCCGACTTGGGCCCTGTCACAATCGGTGCCGAAGGAGGGGTGGTGTCAATGATGATGATCGGCTTGGCTGGGTCAGACTCATTGCCAGCAGGATCAGTCTCGGTCACCGAGAGCTCATGCTCGCCGTCAACCAGAGGATCATCAAGGGTGCACGACCAGGTACCGTCTTCTCCAACGGCGGTCGTACATACAACCTTGCCATCCTCATCGGTAATTGTGATCGTGTTCCCTGACTCATCGCCACCACCCGTTAGCGTCGGTGGATTATTATTGGTTGGCCCATTCGGTCCTGTTACTGTCGGGGCATTTGGACCTGAGGTGTAAATCCGAATCGTGAATGTCACCGCTGCGGAAGGATCAGACTCATTGCTGGCCTTGTCGGTTTCCACGGCCGTGAAGGTGTACGAACCACTGCTCAGTGCCGTAGACGGTGAACATGACCAAGTCTTGGTGGCCTGAACAACAGCGGTACACACAACCTCTGAACCGTTGAGTACGGTGATCGTGTTGCCGACTTCGTCACCGGTACCGACAACCATCGGGTTGGAGGTATACAGTGTCGAGCCGTTAACCGGGTAGGTAATCACCGGAGCACCCGGAGATACAGTGTCAACGACGATGACAATCGGATCAGAGGGCTCTGATTCGTTCCCAGACTCATCGGTCTCCGTTACGGTGTATTCGTGCTCACCATCGGTGACAGGATCGTCCAAGGTACACGACCAGGT
The DNA here is from genome assembly GCA_009781325.1 of Propionibacteriaceae bacterium. GTDB lineage: Bacteria > Actinomycetota > Actinomycetes > Propionibacteriales > Propionibacteriaceae > WQYJ01. The sequence continues at coordinate 6,927 of WQYJ01000103.1, forward strand.
TCCGTCCTCACCAACTTCTGTTTCACACACGACTTCGTCATTCTCATCGGTGATCGTAATGGTGTTACCCGGCTCATCGCCGCCACC
>WQYJ01000104.1 GCA_009781325.1 Propionibacteriaceae bacterium
CAGATTCAGTACGCCTGGTCGCCGCTCTCGGTCAAATCATCACCCACGTTCGCAGTTGCACTGCGACATGGATCATTCCTGCACCACCGGAGGTATGGGTGCAGCGCTTCCGCACCAGCCTTGACTTCCTCATCGGTGATGAAGCACACACACCGATGGTTGCCCAGTTCCTCTCTGACTTCGCCCAGCGCAGGTTCGGGATCCAATCCCTGATCGAGGTGGAGTCCTTGCTGGCCCAGGTTTGGTCTGAGCAGACCTGGCGCGGTGCCTATCTGAACGGCGATCTAGGAATCGCTGAGTTGGGAACAATGTCACAGGTCCCGCATAAGGTCATCATCGTGTGCGGAATCAACGCAGAATCCTTGGCACCCATCCTTGACTGCGACAACCTTGGCGGCAATAGTCCGGGCCAAGATCCGCGCCTGCAAGCACGCCAGGTGTTGTGCGATGCCTTGTTGTCTGCACGCAAGAAATTTGCCGTGATCTATTCCGATTCTGACCCTGTCAGCGCATATCGGCTTCCAACACCTACGTTTGTTGAGGATCTGCTCACGTGGGCGCATATGATGTCTCCCCCGCAACAGCCAATTAATACACTGATCCAGGAGCGCCCACCGAAAGAGACCCGGGCGGATCTGCCACGGATCACTAGGGGTGTTTACCTCACGCCAGCGCCCAGTGACGAAGTGGACATTGAGGATCTCTGTGACCTCTTCGTCAACCCCGCTGGGTATTGGCTGCGTAAAAATGCCGGTCTCACCTCATCGGTGCTTAGCCCGCCCGATCCTCTTCCCACCCAGATTCCGTTGTCGTTGAATGCATTGGATACCTGGCAGATCACCAATCGGATGGTGGGACTCCTGCTCCAAGACAAACCGCTGGATGCCATCCTAGAATCCGAGCTTCGCCGCGGAGTTCTTCCCCCCTCACACCCAGGAGCGACTATCGCACAGGACTGTCTGGCCCAGGCCCGCGATATCGTCAACCAGGCTAAACCCTATTCGACCCAGGAACTGTCTTGGCGTTGCCTTGATGTGCCATCAGACGAAGCACCAACCCTCACCGGACAGGTGTGCGTACGCGGAAATCGGGTTCTGGAGATCATGGCTGGCCGCGTTGGACCGCGCCACCAGATCGCGGCATGGATCAAGATCCTCGCACTGAGTGCCGCCCATCCAGATCAGCATTGGGAAGCTGTTTTAATCGGCAAGAAGTCATCGGTGACTCTCAGTTCTCCCAACCGTGACGATGCTCTGTTCTATCTGAACTATCTTCGCCGCATCCACCAAACAGGCCTCGGCAGTGTCCTTCCGCTGCCGCCAGCTCCCAGCGCCCACCTTGGCAAAACCCTCGCTTTCGATTTGCGGCCCAACCTATGGAACCTGTCCAAGCTCCTCGAGAAAACTTGGGAGCAGGACCCCGCTTGGTCGCATATCTGGCCCACACATGAAGCTATGACTGCGGAACCAACCCACCAAGGTGATGCCTTGACCGGAACTGGTTTCCCTGATCGCTTCTCCACCCTGGCGTATGGCGTCTATGCACCGATGATCAGGCAAGGAGGTGGATCATGATTGATCCCCTGCCGCTCCCCGGTGAAACCCTCATCATCGAAGCCAGTGCCGGAACCGGAAAAACCTGGGAATTGTCCATGCTTGCAGCACGGTTCCTGATCGAAACTGAGATCACTGTGTCGCAGATGGCCATGGTGACCTTCTCGGTTGCCTCTGCAACGGAATTGCGTACGCGAACACTGGCACGACTACACGAAGCCGCTGATTTGCTGAGCCGAAACACCCCACCTGGTGAAGAACTCTCCCAGTTATGGACCTGCGATGAGACCCTCCGAGCGCAAAGACTCCAACGTATCCACGTTGCCATCGAGGATTTCGATCTGGCAGTTATCACCACCACTCATGGTTTCTGTGACCGCCTTCTATCCGGGCTTGGGATTCTGTGTGACCATGACCGCTCTGACAAGCTTCGGCCCAACCTTTCTGATCTGTGGGATCAGGAAGCATCCGACCACTATCTGCGCTTAAGCATGGGCCAACAACCGCCCTTCTCCTTCCACGATACACAGGCATGGAAAAAGATCGCACTCCAGGCTCCTGGAGTCCCGGTGACCCCGCCGGACACTCCCCAAGCGACGTTCATCGAATCAGTACGGTCCATGGTTGACCAACGAAAGAGACAGGCTGGGTGGTATACCTTCGATGACATGCTCCTTCGATGCAGGGATGCACTCACAAACCCGAAAACTGGGCCACAAGCTCGTCAACAACTGAGCAAACTCTTCCCCGTGGTTTTGGTGGACGAGTTCCAAGACACAGACCCGATCCAGTGGGAGATTCTCTACTCAGGTTTTGTCTCAGCTTCAACTGTTGTCCTCATCGGCGACCCCAAACAATCCATCTATGGTTTTCGCGGTGCTGACGTCGGCTCCTACCTGCAGGCCACCCAGGTGGGCACAATCAAGCGTCTGCACCAAAACTTCCGCAGCCGCCCAGCGGTGGTCGAAGCTGTGGGGAACCTGTTCAAGGATGCAGAACTCGGAGATGCCCGCATCAAGGTAATGCCGGTGAACTCCTCGAACACGACCCCATCGCTGAGCTTTAGCCATCAAGTGCCGTGGGAGGATCCTGTCCGCATCAGAATCCACAAGGCGAAAGAACCCCTGAGCGCTGACCAAGCCCGAACCGCAATCAATGAGGATTTAGCCGATGACCTCATCAGTCTCCTGCAGCATTCACCGCTCTACCGATCCCACCCAGGAGCCGAACCTCGGCGGCTGGAACCCAGTGACATTGCCATTCTTGTGTCAAGAAACCAACGCGGAAAAGAAATCCTCGACACTCTTTCACACCGAGGCATTCCTGCAGTTTTCACCGGAACCGATCCGGTCTTCCTCACACCGGCAGCACAGTCGTGGCTGATATTCCTGCGGGCCCTAGAATCGGAAACACCGGCTTCACTGCGCGCCGCCAGTCTCACCGATCTCATTGGCTGGGACTTAGATCACCTTGTCACCGCCAATTCTGATGAATTCTCTCAACTAGTGTCACAGATGCGGCACCTGCGCACACTCCTGGATGACCATGGAGCCAGCAGTGTTTTCGAATGGTTGTGTGACCACACAGATCTGGAAGCCCGCCTCGGACAACACAGCAATACCTTCACCGATCTGCGCCACTTGGCAGCGATGATCTCCTCGATGGATGATCGGTTTATCTCCCCCTTAGAGTGGCTGCAGACTCGCTTAGCATCTCTAAGTTCCCGCGAAGACACCTCTCGCCGTCTGCCAACCACATCCGGTGCTGTAGCCATCATGACTATTCACCAGGCCAAGGGTTTGGAGTTTCCCGTTGTCTACCTTCCTGATCTCGCAGATTTCTTCACCTCAACCACAAAACAGCCGCAGGTCATCCGCGACGAATCCGGGAACCGGTTGATAGATCTAGGTCTGGGAAGTTCCCCTTCCAGTTCAGAAGAAGCAGGTGAGTCCCTGCGTACTTGTTATGTTGGGCTGACCAGGGCCACCACCCATGCTGTGACATGGTGGGTTCCGACCAAGAAGAATCTGGCTTCCTCTGCTCTGCAGAGGCTGTTATTCCGCACTACTGATTCCCCGCCTGCGTCGGTGAGCTACACAGGCACTGATCCTTCGAGCTTGGAGCTGCCGGGTGTCACTGTAGAACTCATGACAGATATCCATACCTGTGATTGCCCTAGTGATCCGCCAATAACTCTGCCACAGAATCCAGTGCATGAGTCAGGGGGCCTCCACCAGAACCCACGAAGCCCAGTGCTGAGTCGTCCTATTGATCCAACATGGCGGCGAACCTCATTCTCCGCGCTGACCGCCAGTGCCCACGAAGGACTACCCCTGGTCAGTGAGGAACCCGACACCAATCTCGTCGAGGCAGACCCTGAACTCGATCAACTCTCCCCCATGGCTGACCTGCCAGGAGGGGTCAGCTTCGGTTCCCTGGTGCATTCCATTTTTGAATATGCGAATCTCGCTGATGAGGATCTCACCGATGTGATTTCTCGGACCATGGATGCCACTGGTTTCACCGGCTTCACTGCACAAGACCTGCACTCCGCGCTCCTACCCGGGCTACTAACACCGCTGGGGCCGCTGGCAGACAATGTCTGTCTGGCTGAGATCCCAGCGAGAGACCAGATGGCGGAGATGGGATTCGAATTGCCGCTGTCCCACACCGATCACGGGGCAACACTTGACTCTATTTCGGCCCTGCTTGCCCGTTACATACCTTCTGATCACCCTCTGGGTGCCTATCCCCAGCATTTAGCATCCGATCTCGACCCTCGGGCTCTGCGCGGCTACCTCACAGGGTCGATAGATGTTGTCCTGCGTGTCAATGGTCGGTATCTGATCGTGGATTACAAAACCAATCGTTTGGCGCCGATGGATGTCCGGCTAACCTTGGGCCATTACACATCTGCGCCTATGGCTAAGGCGATGATCGATTCCCATTATGTTCTCCAAGCACTGCTCTACAACGTGGCCCTGCATCGATTCCTGCGATTCAGATTGCAAGGATACGATCCCAAGCTCCATCTTGGCGGAATGGTGTACCTCTTTGTGCGCGGAATGGCTGGACCAGATACACCGGTTCGGGATGGCACACCCTGCGGGGTTTTCGGATGGAACCCACCATCGCAACTCATTGAAGAGCTCTCGGATCTGCTGTCGGGGGTGAGGCCATGACCCTTCTGACAGCCCTGGAAGACCGCGGAATCCTCTCAGCGGCGACCATCAGACTCGCACGTCATCTGGGATACCTCTATGCCGAGGAAAACGACCTTGTCATTGCCAGCGCAGCAGCCGCTATCACTGCTCTGAGTGCTGGATCTGTGTGCTTTGAACTTGATCACCCCGAACAGCTTCATAGTGACCAGGGGTGTGAAGACCCCCTCCCCTGGCCGCCTCCTGATGAATGGCTCACCGCCCTTCGCGCCTCCCCACTGGTTTCAACCGAACCATCGGCTCGTGATAAGCCGCTCATCCTTGACCAATCCTCGGTTTATCTCACTCGATCCTGGGCAGAACAAGATGGAATCCTGACGTGGATCAAACAGCGGTTGACGACCACTGTGCCCTATGAAGAATCTCACCTTGCGGTGTATTTCACCGGTTCCTTTGAGCTAGCTCTCGATGCTGCACGCCTGGCAGCTTCCTCCAGGTTCAGTGTCATTGGCGGCGGTCCCGGTACGGGCAAGACCACCATTGTGGCCCGGATACTTGCCGGGATGGCACATGGGCGAACCATCCCGCTGCGCGTCATACTTGCGGCCCCAACGGGGCGAGCCGCTGCATGTCTGGAACAGGCGGTGGCAGAAAACCTGGCGGTCTGTGAAACTCTCGACGCCGCCAATTTCAGTCTTCACCGGACCCAGGGAACCATCCATAGGATTCTTGGACTCAAACCCTGGGGCGGAGCCGATCATGATTCCTCTCGTCCACTACCAGCCGATGTCATTGTGGTGGATGAGGCTTCTATGCTCTCTCTGCACCTGATGGCTCAACTTCTAGATGCCGTCGCTGAATCGACCCAGGTCATTCTTCTCGGTGATCCTGACCAACTCGCATCGGTCGAAGCAGGAGCAGTATTGGGTGACCTCGTCAGCGAAGAATCACCTGTCCCGGTGGCACGTTTGTCCCACACCTATCGATTCGGTGGAGCCATCGCAGACTTGGCGCAGGCAATCCGAATCGGAGACACACAGTCAGCTCTGTCGATCATGAAGCAGGAAACCCCGCAAATCGAATGGATTGCCGCAGATGCTGGTTCTGCCACTCCCGGCGAACTTGCCCGCCTGCGTCACGATATGACCACCCAAGGCTTAGCGCTGCTAGAGATGGGCCGTCATGGTCAGTCATTAGAAGCCTTGGAGACACTGGAGTCACACCGATTGCTACTTGCCCATCGCCATGGTCTGTCCGGGGTGAGTTACTGGACAGCACTGATACGCCAATGGCTCTGTGATGAGACCCACGAAGTTCTGCCTCATCACTGGTACCCAGGTATGCCCGTACTCATCACTGCTAATGACCGTCTGATGGATGTCTATAACGGTGATTCCGGGGTCATCATCTCAGATCAGGGCAGCCTCCGATTAGCTATCCCCGATACACAGGGGGTCCGCCTGCTTGCTCCCGACATGATTACCTCCCTCGAACCGCTGTATGCGTCAACTATTCACAAAGCCCAAGGCAGTCAGTACGAGCGGGTCAGCCTCATTCTTCCGAGGTCCTCCACTGCACTGCTGAGCCGCGAGCTCTTCTACACCGGTGTGACCCGAGCGAAGTCCTTCCTGCGAATCATTGGAACCGAGGAAGCGATCCGCCACGCCATCACCACTGAAGCATTACGAGCATCCGGGCTTAGTCAAAAGTTGGCTGACCATACCAGGCGAAAATGAGCCGATGACCAATGGAGCCAGCCGGAGGCACGGTGATTTCCTTGCTCTGGACGGCTGCGCGTAAGTCTTCGCGGGAGAACCATCGGGCATCTTCGATCTCTTCACCATCGACAGCGATTTCACCAGCTTGAGCCTTAGCCGTGAAACCGATCATCAGAGATCGAGGCAGGGGCCACGGTTGACTTCCCGCGTACTCGATGTCAGTCAGGCTGAGACTGACCTCCTCAGCGACTTCTCTGATCACCGCCTGTTCCAGGGATTCTCCTGCCTCCACGAAACCGGCAAACAGGGCATACCGGTTCTCCATCCAACCCTGATGATGACCCAAAACGATTCGATCCTGATCATCAGTCACGGCAACAATGATGGCTGGGTCTGTTCGAGGAAACTGCTGGGTTGAACAGGATTCGCAGAATCGTGCACTGCCGAGCATATCTACGTGTGTTAATTGCCCGCATTGGGGACAATAACGATGATGAGCATGGTATTGAACCAGTGCTGATCCGCGTAACACCAGTTGGACCTCGCGATCGGGCAATTGCGAGACCACAGCCCGCAG
>WQYJ01000105.1 GCA_009781325.1 Propionibacteriaceae bacterium
AGAGTCCATCCGCCTTCGGGCGATTCCATGACCACGGCATCCACAGCCGAATCAGCCGCGTTCAGCAGCAGTGTCAGGTCGTGGCGGCTGGAGGCATCGATGGGTTCCTCATCGAGGCTCAGATCACCGATGGGTGCGTACCCCAAACCAGCGACCTCATAGGTTGCATCGGCTGTGATGACTCGCCGTGCTGTCATCTCATTGCTTGTCAGAGTGCCGGTTTTGTCTGAGCAGATCACCGTGACTGCGCCTAAGGTTTCTACAGCCGGCAGACGTCGGATGATGGCATGGCGCTTGGCCATCTGTTGAACACCGAGAGCCAGGGTGATGGTGACTAGCGCTGGCAGGCCCTCGGGAATAGCTGCCACGGCAAATCCGATGGTTGCCGACACCAGATCCGAGAAGGGCATTTGGTGACCCAGAGAGCCAATCAGCGCCATCACGACAACCATGCCCGCAATCAGCATCGCCAGGAAGTGACCAAACTTGGCGATTTGCTTGGTTAGAGGCGTATCGAACTTGTCGATCTGGGACAGCATCATTGTGATCCGGCCAATTTCAGCATCGACACCGACAGCGACGACAACTCCGATTCCGCTGCCTGCGGCTACTAAGGAGGATGAGAAGAGCATCGAGGAACGATCACCGATGCCTGTGTCGGGCTCGACTGGGGCAGCACCCTTGGTGGACGGTACTGCTTCTCCGGTGAGCGCAGCTTCTTCGACACGAAGATTGTGAGCTTCCAGCAAACGTACGTCGGCCGGTACGCGGGCCCCTGGACCCATCCGAATCACATCCCCGACAACTAGGTTCTCGGCATCAATGTGGGTCCACTCGCCGTCGCGGCGTACTTGAGCTTGAGCAGACAGCATGGAACGAATCCCGTCGAGGGCTCGCTCTGCACGACCTTCCTGGATGAAACCAATAGCAGCGTTGATCAAGGCCACAGCGAGGATGACTCCAAAGTCGACCCAATCGCGCATGGCAGCCTTCAGCGCAGCCGCAGCCAACAGGATGTAGATCAGGATGTCATCGAAGTGCTTGATGAAGCGCACAAAACTGGACTGTTTCTTGCCTTCAGGAAGTCGGTTCGCACCATCACGTTTGAGCCGCAAGGCAGCCTCATCGCTGGTCAATCCATCAACACGAGATTCACACAGAATGAGCACCTGGCTCGCCTCACAAGCATAAGCCTGAACCAGAGAATTGGATTTAGTCGTCTGCATCTACCCTCCATCGCAACCTGATTCCACACTATCACCAAGGTGTGAGCACGGAACGTGACAAGGTCCGCTGCGGTGGGTTTTGTCATCATCCTCGCTCCGGCGGTGGGTTTTGTCGCACAATTGAGGAAAAACCCACCGCCGGAGCGAGGATGATGACAAAACCCACCGCAGGAGCGCAGACCATGCCAGGGGGCCGAGGCCCTCCACCCCCGGTCATCCTGCCGTCAGGCAGGACCCCCGGCAGCCAACGTAGGGTCTTGGGAAAAGATCCACCCTCAGACCCTACGTCGGCTGCCGGGGGATTTCATGTCTGGGGGCCTGGCCCTTAACCCCCGGTCATCCTGCCGTGAGGCAGGACCCCCGGCAGCCAACGTATGGTCTTGGGAAAAGATCCACCCTCAGTCCCTGCGTTGGCTGCCGGGGGTCCTGCCTCACGGCAGGATGACCGGTTTTTACTACACACTTTCTAACTGCGGCCGAGTTTTTCGTCGAGGAGGCGTACTTGGTCTTCTAGGTCGTTGAGGAGGATGCGTAGGCGCAGGGCGTCGGCGGCGGCGGAGGTGTAGGCGCCGGATTCACCCAGAGTCAGGGTGATGGCTTTGCCGTGGGACTTCTTGGCGCCGCCAGCATCTGTGGTCTTTAAGGCCTGTTCGGCTCTAGCAATGTCGGCTCGTACTTGTTCGATCTGTGCTGCAAGGCGGGCTCGGCGTCCATATGTCCCTTGTTCACCAGCTTCACGACGACGGGTTGGCTCAGTGCGTACCCATTCGAAAAAATCCTGTTGGGCTTGGTGGAACTGATCTGCCAGAGACTTATTAGTACGCCCAGCGTACCCAGCCTCACGGAAACGAATCTGGAAGGATTTCAAATCGGCATTGGCAGCGCGCAGATCCGGGGCACCAACCAGCGCCTTAACCTTGGCGATCAAAGACTTCTTCAGTTCTGCAGCCGAACGCTGATCAGCCACAGACTTGTGACGTTCTTCATCCCGGCGGGAATAGAGTTCGTCGTGGGCAGCCTTGAAACGCAGCCACAGAGTCTTGTCATCACCGGTCTGACCGATCTGTTTCCACTGTGCCATCAGCGAGGTCATAGCCTCAACAGCCTGACGGGTATCGGACCTCTTCGCCACGTCCTCCGCCGTGGCAATCAGGGACTCTTTTTCGCGCTTTGCCTCAGCTATTTCACTCTGGCGCTGCTGGCGCAGCAAATCCAAACGTGTGAAGAGCTGATCCTGGGCCGAGTTAAAACGAGCCCACAACCCAGCATCCTCAGACTTCGTCGTACGACCGGCATTTTTCCACTGTTCCAGCAGAGCTTTCATCTCCGCCGGTGCACTGTGAACCGGTGAAATCATCGCCACGAGTTCTGCCTGGGCGATCAGCGATTCCTTGGTAGCACGCGTAGCTGCCCGAAGTGCTTGTCGCGGGGTAAGTTCAGTCTCAGATACTGGATCAGTTTCAAGGTCCAATACAGGGTCTTCAATAACCACCGATTCAGGGGTTGTTAAGTCATTATTGAGGAATGCAGTGGGCTCGATCACTCCATCATTGGTTGTCTCGTCCATCATCTCCTCCCTGCCAATAAGCAGTTTTTACAGTTTCCCCACAATCAACTGCCTAAGGATATCTTATCGGTTAGGTTAGTGTTGTTGTCGGGCTTCCACACTACTCCCAGACTTTCGTATAAGGTGGGGGTGTGGCATCTACAACTTTGAGCGTGCATCAAAAAGCACTCCGCTCCAATGTCGTGAAAAAAGCCATCATGGCTGTCACGGGATTGGTGCTCATCGGCTTCTTGCTGATGCACATGTTTGGTAATCTCAAGATCTTTATCGGCCAACACGCGTACAACACTTACGCAGGCTGGCTCCAGAGTGATCTTCTCTATCCTCTCCTTCCGGAGGGATGGTTCATTTGGCTATTCAGGATCTTCCTGTTGGTCTGCTTGGTTCTTCATATCTACTGCATGATCGTCCTATGGGGTGCGAGCCTGCATGGGCGCGGTCCTCGATATGTACGAACCAACCGCAAGGAGCAGACCCTGTCGAGCAAGCTCATGCGCTGGCTCGGGATCTCGCTGGCTGCATTGTTGCTCTTCCACCTGTCCATGTTCACCATTGGTTGGATTCAAACAGGTTACGTCTACGATCACAGCGATCCATATACGATGTTTATGGGTGCATTCTCCCAGTGGTGGATGGTACTCATTTACGCACTCTTTGTCACCGTTGTGTGCATGCACGTGAGGCATGGCTTCTGGTCAGCCTTTACAACTCTGGGAGCCAATGTCGGCCCCGGGGCACGTAATGTTCTCAATGGCTTGGCCTACTTCGTTGCAGCTCTGCTGTTCGTAGGCTTTATTCTTCCCCCGTTGGCCGTTTTACTAGGGATGGTGTAGCAGCATGTCAGTAACATATAAGAGCTCACCGAGCGCATATTTCACGCTTGGTGACGATATTCATGACACGAAAGCTCCGGCTGGTCCCGTCGAAAAGAAATGGGCAACTCGTAAGTTCGAGGCGAAGCTGGTCAACCCGGCTAACCGCCGCAAGCTGACAATCATTATCGTAGGTACCGGTCTCGGCGGTGCCGCTGCGGGGGCAACCCTCGGTGAAGCTGGTTACAATGTCCACAACTTCTGCTTCCAAGACACCCCGCGCCGCGCCCATTCGATCGCTGCACAGGGGGGCATCAACGCAGCGAAGAATTACCGCAACGATAATGACTCGGTCTACAGGTTGTTCTATGACACCATCAAGGGCGGTGACTACCGCGCTCGTGAGACCAACGTCTATCGTCTTGCCGAAGTATCGACCCAGATCATTGATCAGTGTGTGGCTCAGGGCGTACCATTCGCCCGTGAGTACGGCGGTCTGCTCGACACCCGCTCTTTCGGCGGTGTCCAGGTGCAGCGTACTTTCTATGCACGCGGTCAGACAGGTCAGCAGTTGCTGATCGGCGCCTACCAGGCGCTGGAACGTCAGGTCGCTGCCGGTACGGTCACGATGCATGCTCGCCATGAGATGCTCGAACTGATCATCCACAAGGGTCGTGCTCGCGGCATCGTCACCCGTGACCTGATCTCCGGTGAGATCGAGGCATGGTACGCCGATGCAGTGGTGCTGGCCACTGGTGGTTATGGCAACGTCTTCTTCTTGTCGACTTCAGCCATGGGCTCCAATGTGACTGCCTCGATGAGGGCGCACCGCAAGGGTGCGTACTTCGGGAACCCCTGCTACACGCAGATTCACCCGACGTGCATCCCAGTTACCGGTGAGCATCAGTCGAAGCTGACACTGATGTCGGAGTCCCTGCGTAATGATGGCCGCATCTGGGTTCCGAAAGACCCTGCGGATGCCGAGAAGGATCCCCGCAAGATTCCTGAGGAAGACCGCGACTATTACCTCGAGCGGATTTACCCCTCCTTCGGAAACCTTGTACCTCGTGACATCGCCTCTCGTCAGGCGAAGTACATGTGCGACGACGGCCGCGGTGTTGGCCCGCTCGTTACTGAGGTTACCCAAGAAGGAGTCGAGCAACAGCGTCGCCGCGGTGTCTATCTCGACTTTGCCGAGGCGATCGGGCGTATGGGTAAGAAGGCTGTCGAAACTAAGTACGGCAACCTCTTCGATATGTATGCGCAGATCACTGGTGAGGATCCCTATGAGACTCCGATGCGTATCTATCCGGCTGTTCACTACGTCATGGGCGGGTTGTGGGTTGACTACGACCTGATGAGTTCCATCACAGGGATGTACGTCCTGGGTGAAGCGAACTTCTCTGACCATGGTGCCAACCGTCTGGGTGCTTCTGCTCTGATGCAGGGTCTCTCTGATGGGTACTTCGTGCTTCCGAATACGATCAATGACTATCTGGCTGCTGGACCCTTCGAGAAGATCGATGAGTCAACACCTGAGGTTATTGATGCCGTGAACGATGCCTTCGATCGTATCGACAAGCTACTGGCTGTTGATGGTACGAGAACTGTCGATTCCTTCCACAGAGAACTCGGTTCGATCATGTGGGAGTACTGCGGCATGGATCGTACTGAAGAAGGTCTGATGATCGCTATTGACAAGATCCGCGCTCTTCGTGAAGAGTTCTGGACCAATGTCAAGGTCTGCGGCACCAATGAGGACTTCAACCAAACCTTGGAGCGCGCTGGCCGTGTGGTCGATTTCATGGACCTTGGCGAGTTAATGTGTATCGATGCTCTGCATCGTCGTGAGTCGTGCGGCGGCCATTTCCGCCGCGAGTCGCAAACTGAGGACGGCGAGGCGCTGCGTCATGATGACGAGTTCGCCTATGTCGCCGCTTGGGAGTTCACAGGAGACGGGCAGAAGCCAGTTCTCCACCGCGAGCCTCTGAAGTACGAGGCGATCGAGCTGAAGCAACGGAGTTACAAGTGAAAATCACACTGAAAATTTGGCGCCAGGCCAATAAGGACGCTGTAGGTGGGATGAAAACCTACCAGCTCGATGATGTCTCTGAAGACATGAGCTTCCTTGAGATGCTTGATGTCCTCAATGAGCACCTGACACTTGCCAATGAGGAACCCGTTGCTTTCGACTATGACTGCCGTGAAGGTATTTGCGGTATGTGCGGTGTCGTGATTAACGGCGCTCCTCACGGGCGGTATAACTCCCCAATTCCGACGACGACCTGTCAGTTGCATATGCGCTGCTTCAAGGACGGCGACGTTATCGAGATCGAGCCCTGGAAGACAGGTTCTTTCCCGGTCGTTAAAGACCTTGTGGTAGATCGTTCTGCCTTTGACCGGATCATCCAGGCTGGCGGGTTCATTTCTGTCAATACCGGTTCTGCACCTGAGGCTCACTCGGTGCCTGCTCCCAAGAGGCAGGCTGACCGGGCCTTCGATGTGGCCACCTGTATTGGATGCGGTGCCTGCGTGGCAGCCTGTCCTAATGGCTCCGGTATGTTGTTCACCTCGGCGAAGATCACTCACCTCGCCAATCTGCCCCAAGGCCAGCCCGAACGCCGTCTGCGCGTCAAGGCTATGGTTGCAGCCCATGATGAGAATGGGTTCGGCGGGTGCCAGAATGTCGGAGAGTGTGCATCTGTATGTCCGAAGCTGATTCCGCTGGAATCCATCGGTCAACTAAACCGTGACCTGTTCGCCTCACTACTGAGGGGCGACGGCAAGGCCATCGCGGGTAGCTAACTAACGTCAATCCTGCTGCGGCGCCAGTTGATTCAACTGGCGCCCAGTAGGATGTCTATGGCAAAATAAGAGTTTGTGTGCTTTCGGGGCCCCTGCCACAGGGGGGTAGCCTCGTCAGCAGACCTGACAACTAACTAGGTGACCTGTGGCACCCGGAGGAATCATGAACCAATTAATTGCTGAGCTGAATGCTGAATCGCTGCGCGATGACATCCCGAATTTTCGACCAGGTGACTCGGTCAAGGTTCATGTGAAGGTCGTTGAAGGTAACCGCTCCCGTATCCAGGTTTTCGCTGGTGTCGTCATCGCCCGCGTCGGGTCTTCTATCCAGGAGACATTCACCGTACGCAAGGTGTCATTCGGCGTCGGTGTTGAGCGTACCTTCCCTCTACACTCTCCAATCATCTCCAAGATTGAGGTCGAAAGGCGTGGCGACGTACGCCGGGCCAAGCTGTATTACCTGCGTGGTCTGCGCGGTAAGAAAGCCAAGATCAAGGAGAAGCGCGACGTCTGAGTCACCCATGGATGGGACACAAGTAGTGGATGAGGTCGAGGAA
>WQYJ01000106.1 GCA_009781325.1 Propionibacteriaceae bacterium
CCCCCGGTGGGCGATGTAAGGACTGTAGTGAAGTATTCTCAACCCAAGACCCTACGTCGGCTGCCGGGGGTCCTGCCTGCGGCAGGATGACCGGGGGTGGCTACTTCAGGGTGATGTTAGCAATCTGGCTGTAGTCGCTTAGGTCGTAGACACGGACTTGGGAGCTGATGACCAGATAGAAGGAGTCAGAAATACGGATCCCTCGGGTATAGGGATCGCTGTGGCTGGGACCCATTTCGCTGTAATCACCGTTGAAGAGATTAACATCTGCCTGTGACACAAATGCTGATCCATCCCACGAATAGAACCGATAATCCCAGGTGATGTTATTTCCCCACCTTTCATTACCCATCTTGCCTTGCCAGGTAGTTGTTGGAATACCGATAAGCGAGCGGCTCACGTCCACAAAAGCCGCCTTGTGGTCCTGGGAGACCTCAGTATCATCAGCGTCAATATGAACCGTGGCGATCTCTTTCACGTCGTAGGGATCGGACACATCGAACATAGACAGCTTCAAACCATTCGTACGACCATCGTTATCTGCGTCTACTCCGACACCCAGGAGAAGTCCCTCGCCAAATGGATGCATGTAGGTAGAGAATCCCGGAATCTTCAGTGCAGACATCACAGTAGGATTCGCCGGATCCGACAGATCGATGGCAAACAGTGGATCCACACGCCTGAAGGTCACAACATAAGCGATGGCTCCGGTGAAACGTACGGAATAAATCGACTCATCTTTCACTAGTTCAGGGATTGAACCAACGAGTTTCATCGAGGAATCCAAGACCCACAGCGATGGTGTGGGGTCCCACAGACCTGTTTCAATGTCCGCCCATGTCGTCGCGACCCGCAGATATCCGTCGTACTCATCCAGAGCAAACTGGTTGATGAGAACACCTGGCACAGTCCCTTGTGCTTCGACTTTCAGATCCCCAGAGTTCAGACCGATGCGTACGATGTCAGTGGTATCGCCCTTAAAGTCTGCGTCAGCTCCTGGAATCCTTATCGTGACTCCTCCTTGTTCGGTTGGGACTATCCGATACATGTATTGAGTCGAGGCTAGGAAAAGACTGGTGGTGCTCATATAGACTGTGTTAGCCCTGCCGAGAATCGCCTGCTCGCCTAGGAGTTTTCCTGAAGTGACATTGAGTGCAGTGACAACCTGGTACGTCGGTTCCATCACGACCGGCATAATGTCGATGTCCTCGGGGCAGATAACCTCATCACCGTCGCCGGTATTGACTGTTGGAATGTAGGTATCCGGCTGCGAGGGGTCCGTTGTCTCAGACTCAACATAGTAACGGCTGATGAGGTAGAGAACCCCGTCAGTCAGGCGAGAGTCAACATAGGTTCCAGACTGGGTCACCATGGTCAGATACTCAGGGTGTTCCGGATCGGAGATGTCATAGAGAACTGCCTTGAGACTGGAAGCCTCCATAGACAGCCATGACCCCTGATCGCGTGTCCAATCGCCAAGCTCGGGGGTGAAGGCATGCAGCAAAAGAATCAAGCGGGAGTCACTGATCATCATTCCAACGATTGGGCCAGTCAGGAGTTCATCACCAACGGTCATCTGAGAGGCATCAATAGTTGCCGCCTGGCGGGTCTTTTTTCCGTCTGCTGCAATGACGGCCACACTGCGTCCCTTAGCAATGTAAATGTACGATCCATCGGTCTTAACGATGTCACCTTCGTCGACACCTGTGACCTGAACATTGGTTCCGGTATAGTCCTCATCTTTGTTAGTCAAGTTGCCGGTACCGCGTGGAATATCAGGAATGGCGGCTGGGGCTTGCGCATTGCCCGGCGCTGCGCCGGACACATCAGCAGTCTCAGTAGTTGAGGAGGACCACAGGGTAGCCCATCCATATTTGGCGGAGGTGTTGTACCCCCAGTTGGTAGAGGCCAAAGCCTGGTAAATCTTTTCGTAGTCCTGCGGATCAACCAGAGCCCTGGGAGTGTCATTATTCGCAGGATTAGCAGAGACAGTGACCGGATCAGGCCAGTCGGGCCAGGGACTATAGTAGGACGCCCCCGGCATGCTGACGATCATCAGCACTGCCATGGCAGCAGCAACCAGTCCGCCTGAGAGTATGCCGATGCGCCCCTTCGCCTTCAGCCTTGGACGCGGAGACCTTGCAGGGTTGATCGGCTTAGCCACAATCTTGGGTTCGGTTCGGACAGCAACTGTATGCACCGCGGTGTTGTCCTTAGCCTCAATTGCTGCATGAACACGCGAAACCAGCTCAGGGCTGGGCTTCATCATTGACTTCATCTCGCGGAACTGCGCGGTCAGGTCGTCATGGTCAGACATGTTAACTCTCCTCGGTCATGGTCTCGCGCAGCATCGTACGTCCGCGCGAAAGTCTCATCTTGACTGTGCTGGGTTCAAGCGCCAGCACTGAAGCGATCTGAGCAACGCTCAAATCCTCGAAATAGAACAGATGAATGACCGACCGATAGTTGTCTGGAAGGCAGCTCACTGCCTTGAACAGAGCATCGTACTCATCAATATCAAACCGGAACTCTGCCGGCGCTGCGTCGGTGACCTCGGGATAGAGAGGTACGACACGGGTACGCCAGGAGTTGGAAGCATGACGGCGAGCGATGTTCAGCGTCGTCGTGATGAGCCATGCTTTCCTATGTTCCTCATCATTGCATTCGGGTTGCTTGCGATGATAGGCCAGGAAGACTTCCTGGAATACATCATCAGCATCGCCTCGGCAACGAGTATGAGTCAGGGATATGGCGTACACCATGTCTTGATAGAGCTCCACGACATCAGCGGTATCGAGCGGGTCGGATTCGACCCAAGACTCGAGCATCGCTGTCGCAGTTGCTCCCATCGGCTTCGCCTTCCGTGATGAGTTGGGGATTAGAAATCCCCTGGTGTTCATCCTGTCACAGGCAACTCTTCACAGGAAATAGAAAGGTAACAAGGAATGTATAACGTGACACAGCGGATGACGCGACCAACCCAAGACCCTACGCCGACCATCGGTCATCCTGCCGCAGGCAGGACCCCCGGCGGCCGAGGTGTGGACTTTGGGTAGAAAAGTGTAACCCGGGTCCCTACGTCGGCTGCCGGGGGTCCTGCCTGCGGCAGGATGACCGAGGCTTTAGCATGACAAAAAGGACCGCCCCCCTGTCACGTCTACACGTCAGCCAATGCTTCAACAGGTGAAGCTTTAGCGGCACGGCGTCCTGGCAGGATTGAGGCTAGGCCCGCAGCGACAACCAGGACCGCTAGAAGCGACAATGTCTGACCCCAGTTCAGAGCGAAGTACACATCCATCTCGACCTCTTCAGCTCTCATCTGGGCGACGATAGCCGAAGCACCCATATAGCCGAAGAAGCACCCCGCACCTAAGCCGATCAAACCACCAACAACAGTCAGAAGCACAGCCTCGACACCCAGCATCGCTCGAAGTTGTCCGCGCTTGAAACCGAGCGCCCTTAGCATCGCATTCTCCCGAGCTCTCTCAATCACCGACAAGGTCAGGGTATTACCGACACCAACCAAGGCGATAACAACAGCAACCCCGAGCAGGGCTGTCACAGCGGAAACGATGATGTTCATCAAGTCTTCAATCAGGCCCTTCTGGAAGAGATAGCCATCCACATCAGCATAGGGATTGTCTGCCCCCACAATGACGTTGACTTGCTGAAGGACAGATGCCATCGACGATGGACTGGGCACGAGCATGAAGACAACAGAGTTCTCGAAGGATGCACCGGGCAGTTGGGCATAGATCTCTGGTGAAACAAAGGCGTACGTCCCCATCGCAACAGGTGCGGCCACAGCCGTCAGCGGTTTCTCGGATGTCGTGGTGGTGATGTGCACCTGATCCCCATCGGCGATATCCCAGTTTCTGCGCGGGTTGACCAGAATCCGATCATCAGCCAAGCTTGCGGGAAGTCCCGGTGCGAACGAGGCAACCTCGTCGGAGTAGTTACATACCTTGTCGAAGGAGTCGTACCTCTGATCACCAAACAACGTCCCACTAGGGCGGCACTCAATAGCTACCACTGACGAGACCCCCTTCACCGCAGCTAGTTTTCGTACGACATCATCTGACATCCCGATCCCGGAATCTTCGCGGCTCCAAGAACTGACATAGAGATCAATGGGGTAATCCTTTTCCACCTTGGCGATCACCGACGCACTCATTGAAGCGGCCCCGACCTGCAAGGTGATCACCAATCCCACAGCCAGCATCAGTGCTGTTGTTGTCGCCGATGCTCTGGCTGGATCCCGGCGCAGATTCTTCGCTGCGGTCGCCGAAACAGGACTGATCCACCGTACGAGAGCTCCTGCTGCTGTGAGCAGAGGAGGTACGAACAGCCGCGCCCCGAACAGAACTCCGGTGGCCAGCAGCATTGCCCCGACCACCGCGAAGAGCAGGGCATTTCTATCCGCTGATAGGGAGTACAAGAAGAGCGCCAGACCGCCGCCCGCGAGGACGGTGCAGATGATGGCACGTACGACCAAACCCTTGATGACCTGTGTCGCAGGTGCCGCAATTTGGAGTGCTTCGATCGGGGGAATTTTGGTGGCCCGACGCGCGGGGGTGATGCTGGCTACCAGTGTGACGACTAGCCCAATTCCCACAGCGATTGCGGCATCAAGCCACGGGATGACAACTCCGAAGTGGATCGATCCGGTAAAGAGTCCCACCAGCGCCGCCAACCCTGCAGCCAGAGCAATCCCTAGGAGGCCACCGATAAGTCCAAGGAGTCCTGCTTCTGCCCAGATTGAGCGCCGTATTTGTGTGGTTGTGGCTCCGATGGAGCGAGTTAGGCCGATTTGGCGGCGGCGTTGGGCAAGAAGGATGGTGAAAGTATTGGCGATGGTGATCATTCCAACAACGACGGCGATCCCGGCGAACACCCACAGAACGTACTTAAAAACGTCGATTTCTCCGGTGTTCTCTAGGGCTAGTTTGCGGGCGTACTCCGCATTGGAATAGACGTTCGCAGCAGCGTTGAGCTGTTCCAAGACTTCCCGCACACTTGAGGCTGCCATAGCTGTGTCCGCACCTGAGTTGAGGGTCACAACCCATTCTCCCCAGTACGGGTCAGTGTCGCCATAGTGGTCGTAGAACCAGGTTGAACTCACGATGACCGGATTGGCTCCAAAGGACACTTGGGGTTCTGCGGTGATCCCTGACACGGTGAGTGCTTCATCTGAGTAGATAACTTGGTCGCCAATGGCCACATCCAAAGACTTGGCGAGTGCTGTATTCATCACCACCTGAGAACCTACGGGCCAACTGCCCTCTTTCAAGGAGGTATACAGGAATGGCTCGGAAGGCATGACTGTCAATTGAACCATCGACACATTCGTTTTTGTTTCCATTATTGTGAAGAAGCTGATGATCTGGTCAATGTCTTCGACGCCATCGACTGTGGCAAGAGCTGTCTTCACTTGAGCAGTGGTGAGGTCATCTTCGCTTTGATGAATAGAGATCACGATGTCGGCGCTGGCGTACCGGGCCGCTGACTGTTTGGTGGTCGCACCGAACTCGGTGGCGGTGATGATGGAAGCGGCGGCAACGAAGCCGACGGAGATGGCAATGGCAACGAGTGTGGCTGCGTACCGTGCGGGGTGATACTTGAGTTCGCGCAGAGCCGATCTGAGCATGGGGAGACGCGGCATTGTTATTCTCCTGACAGCCTGCGCATCGCCCGGATCACCAGTTCTTCGTCTGGGGAGGCGATGTCATGGACGATCTGGCCGTCGGACAGGATCACTGCCCGATCGACATACGCTGCGGCTCGCGGGTCATGGGTGACCATGACGATGGTCTGGCCCTGTTGCCTACTGGCAGTGCGCAGGTACGACAGCAGGTGGTGAGAGTTCCTGGTATCGAGTGCTCCGGTTGGTTCGTCGGCGAATACCACGGCTGGGCGTGATATCAGGGCTCGCATGACGGCTACTCTCTGCTGCTCGCCGCCGGAGAGTTGGGAGGGCAAATGGTGCAGGCGCCCTCTCAGACCCAGTGACTCGGTGAGATAGTCGAGGAACTGTTGGTCCACCTTGCGCCCAGCTAGCTCTAAGGGGAGGAGGATGTTTTCCTTCGCGGTGTGGGTTGGAAGGAGATTGAAAG
The DNA here is from genome assembly GCA_009781325.1 of Propionibacteriaceae bacterium. Lineage (GTDB taxonomy): Bacteria > Actinomycetota > Actinomycetes > Propionibacteriales > Propionibacteriaceae > WQYJ01. The sequence goes on from WQYJ01000106.1 coordinate 6,114, forward strand.
ATTGAAAAACGAAGCCCACCTCGTCGCGGCGTACCTTTGTTAGGGCATTGTCTTTGAGGTCGTCCAGTCTGGTCCCGGCGAGGAAGATCTGGCCGGCGGTGGGCAGATCTAAGCCTGCGAGGCAGTGCATCAGAGTGGACTTTCCGGAGCCGGATGGCCCCATGATCGCCGTGAACGTACCTTTTTGGAAGGATGTATTGACCCGGTCAAGGGCCCGAACTTCGGTCTCTCCTTCGCCATAAACCTTGACGAGATTTGTTGCGGAAATGATCGTGGAATTCTGGGAAGCATGTGTTGCTATGCTTCGCTCACCATTTGTAGTCATGCTGTGACCCTACGTAACTCAATTAGGGTTTTTCAACGCAGAACACCAGTGTTCAGGGAAGAATCAGTACAGCGATAGGGGTGGATGGTTCGCGGGTCACTCTTGAGGATGAGCCGGTGGTCGGTCCCCAGGATGACCCACCCCCGGTCATCCTGCCGCCAGGCAGGACCCCCGGCGGCCGATGTGTGGACTGGGGTTGAGATCTGTGTTTGAGTCCATACGTCGACTGCCGGGGGCCCTGCCTGCGGCAGGGTGACCACGGGTCGGTCATTCTGCGTGGAGCAAAACGCAATGAAGAACCCCCGGCGGCTGACGTGTGGACTATAGAGAGATAGCGCAACCCCAGACCCTACGTCGACTGCCGGGGGCCCTGCCTGCGGCAGGGTGACCGCGGGTCGGTCATTCTGCGTGGAGCAAAACGCAATGCAGAACCCCCGGCGGCTGACGTGTGGACTATAGAGAGATAGCGCAACCCCAGACCCTACGTCGACTGCCGGGGGCCCTGCCTGCGGCA
>WQYJ01000107.1 GCA_009781325.1 Propionibacteriaceae bacterium
CGTTGCCACCGCTCGGCAGGCGTCCAGCCTGCCTTCCCGGTGGTCGCCTTGCCAGCACACCCACCTAGTGCCGCTCGTTACGGCAGCGATCGGTGGATTCAGGCTTTGGCAGGATGACCTGGGGTGCAGCTTCTTGGCTTGATAAAGAGGTGTGAACTCTTCGTTTCGGGTAATCTAGTGACTTGGTATGCCAGCCGGGCATGACCGTACATGAAAAGAGAATCTTATGGCCAGTGCGCTTGATAATGTCATCAATCTTGCTAAACGACGCGGGTTTGTTTATCCCTGCGGGGAAATCTATGGCGGGACGAGGGCTGCGTGGGACTATGGTCCGCTCGGTGTCGAACTTAAGGAGAACATCAAGAAGCAGTGGTGGCGTTCTGTGGTGACATCCCGTGATGACATCGTTGGCCTGGATTCTTCGGTGATTCTTCCTCGTATGGTCTGGGTTGCCTCCGGACACGTTGGAGTCTTCAATGATCCGTTGACTGAATGCCTGAGCTGCCACAAGCGTTTCCGCGCTGACACTTTGGAAGAGGAGTTCGAGTATCGCAAGAACCGCAAGCCTGCTGGTTTGGAGGAGATTCCTTGCCCGAACTGCGGTACGAAGGGTCAGTGGACCGAACCTAAAGACTTCAACATGATGCTCAAGACCTACCTCGGGCCGATCGAAGACGAGTCTGGGCTGCACTATCTGCGCCCCGAGACTGCCCAGGGGATCTTCGTAAACTTCGCTAATGTCGTCCAGACTCAGCGGATGAAGCCTCCGTTTGGGATCGGTCAGACCGGAAAGTCTTTCCGCAATGAGATCACACCGGGCAACTTCATCTTTAGAACCCGGGAGTTCGAGCAGATGGAGATGGAGTTCTTCGTCAAGCCTGGTACTGACGAAGAATGGCATCAATATTGGATCGATGAGCGGACTAATTGGTACGTCGATCTGGGACTTAGCCGCGATAATCTGCGCCACTACGAGCACCCGAAAGAGAAGCTTTCGCACTACTCGAAGCGTACTGTCGACATCGAGTATCGCTTCGGATTCCAGGGTTCGGAGTGGGGAGAGCTCGAAGGGATCGCCAACCGTACTGACTTCGATCTGACGACACACTCGGAGCATTCTGGTGAGGACATGTCCTACCGTGACCCGGTGACCAACGAGCGCTATATGCCGTACGTGATCGAGCCGGCGGCTGGGTTGACCCGGTCGTTGATGGCCTTCCTGGTGGAGTCCTATGAAGAGGATGAAGCCCCCAATACCAAGGGTGGGGTTGATACTCGTACGGTATTGCGTCTGGACCCGAGGCTCTCTCCGGTCAAGGCTGCGGTGCTGCCCTTGTCGCGCCATGAGGATCTGTCTCCGAAAGCTCGTGATCTGGCAGTGCAACTGCGGAAGTTCTGGAATGTGGACTTCGATGATGCCCAGGCTATTGGGCGCCGCTATCGCCGCCAGGATGAGATCGGCACGCCCTTCTGTGTGACGGTGGACTTCGATACTTTGGAAGATCAAGCGGTCACGATCCGCGAGCGCGACACCATGACCCAAGAGAGGGTGAGTCTGGATCAGGTTCAGTCTTATCTAGCGGCCCGTCTGATTGGTGCGTAAATGAATCTGGGGGAAACAAGCCTCCCGATCCCCATCTTCCTGGCTCCCATGGCTGGGGTTACCAATGCTGCCTATCGTCGCTTATGCCGTGAGCAAGCTGAGCTTGGGTGTGAGCAGCGCCCGGCGGGGGTGTTCACCTGCGAGATGATCACAGCGCGGGGAATCACCGAACGGATCGATAAGACCTTTGCGATGATGGCGCCTGATGTTGAGGATCCGATTTACTCTGTGCAGTTGTATGGGACTGATCCGCTGGTTGTGGGTAAGGCGATCTCTATTGCCTGCGGGGAGTATGGGGTTTCTCACATCGACCTTAACTTTGGCTGTCCTGTGCCTAAGGTCACCCGGCGCGGTGGTGGGGGAGTGCTGCCGTGGAAGCTTGATCGTTTTGCTGCGATTCTTCATGCGGCAGTACGCGCTGCTGAGCCTTTCAGAGTGCCTGTGACGATCAAGACGCGTATTGGCATTGATAATGAGCATCTGACGATGTTTGATGCTGGTCGTATTGCTGAGCAAGCGGGAATTGCTGGAATTACTCTGCATGCTCGTACTGTTGATCAGGCGTACTCGGGGAAGGCTCGTTGGGAGGCTATTGCTGAGTTAGTGCAGGATGTGTCGATTCCGGTGATCGGAAATGGGGACATCTGGGAGGCTTCTGATGCAGTGCGGATGATGGCTGAAACTGGGTGTGCTGGTGTGAGTATTGGTCGAGGGGTTTTGGGTCGGCCTTGGCTTTTTCGTGATCTGGCTTCGGCTTTGAGTGCTGGTTCATATGCTCTTCCTGGGTCCATAGATCGGCTGCCGGGGGTCCTGCACTCCGCGAGCTCCGCGCAGGATGACGGTGTGGATAGCTTTCCCGAGTCCATAGATCGGCTGCCGGGGGTCAGCCCACCCCACAAAGTGTCCTCGCTACGCTGCGGTACTTTGCGGGGACCCCGGGTCCTGCCTGGCGGCAGGATGACCACCGGGGTGGAGTTCGGGGGGGAACCGCGCGGGAATCTGCCTAGCTGTGGGGAAGTGGCTGTTATGGTTCGCCGCCATGCTGAGTTGTTGGTGATCCACTTCGGCGACGAGCGCCATGCCATGGCGGACCTGCGCAAGCATATGGCTTGGTATTTCAAGGGCTTTTCGTTGGGAGGAGAACTGCGATATGCGCTGGGTTTAGTGTCCTCGCTAGCCGAACTAGATGACATCCTCGCCCGCCTCGACCTCGACGAAGAATTCCCCGAAAAGGAACTCCATTCCCCCCGAGGCCGCCAAGGCTCCCCGCGTACCAAAGTAGCCATGCCCTACAACTGGCTAACCTCCCGTACCCTCGACAACTTCGACCTGACCGGCGCTGATTTGGACACCTCAGGGGGCTGACAAAGTCCAGTCTTCCAGTCGTAACTTTGGCACTCTGGAGAACTCCCGAGTGTTGTTGGAAACAAGTACTGCATTGATAGATAGCGCATGGCCGGCAATAGCTGAGTCGTTAAGACCGATAGGCGTACCTTGATTACGAAGGTGAGCTCGGATCATCGCTGTGTGATCCACTGCATTGATGTCCCAAGCATAAGTGTCGACTCGACGAACAAGCTCATCCACCATATACGCATGCTTTGGTGATACTTTGGGTCCGAGAGCCCCATCACGAAGCTCAGAATACGTAATGGCCGAAATGGCGATGATAGAACCTTCAGAAACTCGCTGCAGGAGATGAGTCCCCACAGATGGTTGATGACGCATCAAGAATGAGCAAATGTTCGTATCCAACATGTATGTGATCATTCGGAGTCATCTCCACAGTCAATCTCACGTGATTCGATGGCATCAGGTCGATTAGCCATGAAGTCGTCATCGATGGGTTCAAGAGCAAAGAATGACTCCCACGATGGCTTCACTGGTCTGAGGGTCAGTACATCACCTTCGCGATGTGCCTCCAGTTCCGTGACTCCAGGAAAGCTCATAGCCTTGGGGATTCTGACAGCTTGATTTGCACGATTCATAAAGACAGATACCCGCGTTGTCTCAACACGTACATGTGATTGAGTCATGGTTCACCCACCATTCTTTCAGCCTGTTTCTATCACGATTCAAGCATATGTTTACATATGTCATGTAGTTTCTTATGGGTGAAGGATGTCCATTCCGTAGACGACGATTCCTTCTGTGAGGATGTCGGAGACGATGGACATGGTGGGGTCTTCGAGGTCGGTTTTGGTGAGGTGGACTACGTCGCATTCGTTGCCTAGGCGGTGGGAGACTGCTCTTTCGAGGGGTTTGCGGCCGGCCCAGCCGGTGGGGGCGATGACGGCTAGATCGATGTCTGCCTCTGCGGTTGCTTGGCCGCGGGTGATGGAACCGAAGAGGATGACTGACAGCACTGTCTGGTCCACTGTTTCTGCGACGATCTGGCACAGGGCAGACACCGGAGCCATGAGGGTACGCAGAGGTTCGATGCAGTAGTGCTCGGTGTTGAGGGTGTAGAGGTTTGCTCGACCAACTGAGACCACATTGAGCAGGCCAAAAGACTCTAAAGACTTCAGTGCTTGTTGGGTTGACCACAGGCTGTGAGAGTCGGAAACGATCGCGTGAATCTGTCGGCCTGTGAGGGCTGTTGAGGTGCGCAAAAACACTGACAGTACCGCGCCCTGCGCATCAGGCATAAGGCCGCCAAACGGTTTCCCAAAATCCATAAAACCAAAATATCAGTCATATGAAAGGAATACCAATCGCATGAAAGGAATAGCAGTCATAAGAAGCTAGTTTCAGGGATTGGCATGGGGAAATACAAAGATATGAGTATACTCAAGGGGTGAAGGTTGTGATTACCGGCGCATCGGGGATGATTGGCAGCGCATTAACAGCAGAATTGCTTGCTCAGGGACATCAGGTGCGGACGATGACTCGTGAGGAAGACACGGGTGATTATGTGTGGGGTGCGCGCCCAGGGACAGTCCCTGAGATGGCGTTGACTTGGGCTGATGCTCTTGTTTCACTGAATGGTGTGAGCCTGAGTCGCCTACCGTGGACCCAGGCATATCAATATCAAATAGTCGCCTCACGTGTCGATGCCACCACCGCTTTAGCCCAAGCGATTGCAACCAGTTCCGACCCTCCGAAAGTGTGGGTATCAGGGTCTGCTGTCGGATATTACGGTGATACCGAAGACGCCGATTTGGAAGAGTATTCCCCATCCGGCAAGAGTTTTTTAGCTCAGGTCGTACGAGCTTGGGAGAATGCCACAAAACCTGCCGAGGAAAAAACGCGGGTTGTCCTTGCACGGACAGGACTGGTCCTGTCAGAACAGGGTGCATTGAAGCCTCTGATAGCAACCACACGAGCTGGCCTGGGTTCCCGGATTGGTCCGGGGACACAATTCTGGCCATGGATTTCTCTGATCGATGAGGTGCGCGCTATCGCATATTGCCTTGACAACAAGTCTTTATCAGGTCCGATCAATCTCGTCGGTCCTCAACCAGCACGATCCTTGGGGATCACCCGGGCAGTTGCTCGCGCTCTGAATCGGCCACACTTGTTAGTTCTGCCCTCGGCAGTTATTCGCGTGCTCATGTCAGGTGCGGACGAGCTGCTCCTATCCTCTCAAAAAGCACACCCGCGCGCCCTTCTCGACGCCGGATTCACGTTCACCCATCCCAATGCTGGCGAGGCAATCAGTTCCCTTGGCCTCGGGTGAAGTCCCAGGCCTTTGTGGCGGTGATGGATACTCCCTTTTCTCCCGTACGGCGGGTGACCCCCTGAACGGCGAGTAGACGGCTTGTGAACAGATCGGGACCGATCTGATGCTGGGCATCATCAAAGAAGGCGCAATCGGCGATGCCCGTACCATCGTCGAGAGAGATGAACACCACCCTTGTGCCTGACTTTGTCGGCGGGGTGCCGGAAGCCACCCGAATTCCCGCGACAATGACGGTGGAGTCGTTGCGCTGGGCTAGCAGTTCATTGGCAGGAGTCACCCCTATCTCATCTAGGGTCTCCCGCCAGGGATCGAGTACGTGATGAGTCAGGTCGATGCCAAGGATCTCCATCTCGGCAGCCACCGGGTCTGTCTCGGGAGCAGGCTCAAAGGTCGGCAGGCCGTCCTCGGTGATCAGAGGGGATTGCTCCGTGGATCTCACAGCGAGAGGACGGGCGGTGAGGTGACGTACTTGAGCGATGATCTCCCCCCGGGATCGGGCAGGGGCCAAGGTGTCGAATGCGCCGATGAGCGCAAGGTTCCTCAAGGTTGGGCGCGCGGGGCGGGCACGTTGGATCACATCGATCAGATCCACATACGGCTGCGCATCGACGAGGCGGTGTACTTCGGATGAGGAGATACCTTTGATCTGGGTGAAGGGCATGCGAACTCCCGTACTGGTGCCGATCGATTCGACACGATACTGTCCCGATGAAGCATTCACATCCACCCCGAGAATAGGTATCCCGAGCCGCCGGGCTTCGGCAACGAGCAGCCGCTTGGGATACATCCCGGGGTCATGTTCAAGGATTCCAGCCATGAACTCGACCGGGTAGTGGGTCTTCAGCCAGGCCGACTGGTAGGTCGTGACGGCGAAGGCTGCGGCGTGGGCCTTGCAAAATCCGAAACTGCCGAAGCTCTCCAGAGCACCCCAGGTTCTTTCGATTTGGCGGTCATTGAATAGTGGGCGCCCCTGATCGTCTGTTCGGGCCCGGGTTTTCTGACGGAAGGCTCGTTCAATGTTGTCCTTATCCCATCCCAGGTTCCTGCGTATCGCATCGGCCTCGGCTAAGGAGATGCCCATGGACTCGGCGAAGATCCTCATCACATGCTCGTGGTAAACCACCACGCCATAGGTATCAGCCAGGAAATCCCTGAATCGTGGATGCAGGCAGGGCGGACTGCGGAACCCCAGTTTCACTTCGACGTACGGAGTGATCATGTTGGCCTTCATCGGGCCGGGGCGGAACAAGGAGATGTCGGCGACCAGATCGGTGAAGGAATCGGGCTGCATCTTGCCCACAAGTTCACGCTGACCGGGCGACTCGATCTGGAAGACTCCCAGAGTATGGGTGGAGCGGATGTTCTCGAAGGTTGGTTCGTCATCAAGAGGGATAGCTTCAACATCGACCTGTTCCCCGGTCATGCGCTCGATCTCCGCAATGGTGTACGCGATGGTCGACTGCATTCGTACTCCCAGGATGTCGAGTTTGAGCAGACCCATGTCGTCGATGTCATCCTTGTCGAACTGACTCATGGGCAGCCCGAGTCCCGAGGGCTGGGTCGGGGTCGTACTGAGAAGATGCTGGTCGGAGAGGATCACCCCGCACGGA
>WQYJ01000108.1 GCA_009781325.1 Propionibacteriaceae bacterium
AGGCAGAGGATGGGGGCAGAACCCACCGCAGGTCGGAGGGTGGAGGGGGCAGAACCCACCGCAGGTCGGAGGGTGGAGGGGGCAGAACCCACCGCAGGTCGGAGGGTGGGGGGAGTACGTAGCGCAGGTTGGCGGCTGTGGGAGGGAGCAGGTACACTAGTGGGGTTGCCCGGCGAGGGGGTTTTCCCGTGATCGACGGTCCTTTCCTTGAGGCATGCTGTATTGAACAAGGTAAGGAGAAAAATGGCAGAGATCGTCATTAAGGCTGATGTCCGGGCAGAATTTGGTAAGGGAGCAGCCCGTCGGCTGCGCCGCGATAACATGATTCCCGCTGTGATGTACGGACACGGCAGTGAACCCATCCACATGTCACTTCCATCCCACGTGACCACCATGGCCCTGCGTACTGCGAACGCTCTGTTGGACATCGAAATGGATGGCCACAAGCGTCAACTCGCACTCCCGAAGGCTATTCAGCGCAACCCTGTGCGCGACACCATCGAGCATGTGGACCTCATTGCGGTACGCCGCGGCGAGAAGGTCCAGGTCGAGGTTCCGTTGTTGGTTGTCGGAGACGTACGCGGTGAGGGCGTGATCCTTCAGGATCAGAACTCCATCATGATTGAGGTCGAGGCCACGCGTATTCCTGCCAACATCGAGGTCAGTATTGATGGCCAAGAGGTCGGCTTCACTGTCTACGCTTCGGATCTTGATCTTCCTGAAGGTGCTGTCTTTACCGGTGATCCCGAATCACTGATCCTGTCGATCCAGGCCCCGCAGGCTAAGGATATGGGCGAGATCGTGGTTGAAGAAGGCGAAGAGGGCGCTGAAGAAGCCGACGAGGCCTCCGAGGAGTAATTCGTGGCATCCTGGCTCGTGGCAGGGCTGGGGAATCCTGGCCCGACCTATGCTCGCAACCGTCACAATATCGGTGCGATGGTCGTATCCGAGTTGGCAAAACGCGCCCAAGCGACGTGGAAACCCAGACGCATGCTCAAAGCTGAAACTGCTGAGTTCCGTCTGGGCCCCGCTGGGATTGGTGTGCCGTCCCCAGCCGCAGTCAGAGTGATTCTTGCCACCACGCGTACGTACATGAATCTTTCGGGGATACCTGTACGCAACCTCATTGGTGATCTGAAAACCACCGCGGATCATCTTATTGTTGTCCACGATGAGTTGGATCTAGAGTTCGATCAGATGAGAGTGAAGTTCGGCGGCGGAGACAACGGTCACAATGGTCTGAAATCCATCAGGTCGATGATCGGCACAGGCGACTATTTCAGAGTCAGAGTAGGCATTGGGCGCCCGACAACAAGGATGGATGTCAAAGACTGGGTCCTGACCAACTTCACAGCAGCCGAAAGAGACGATCTCCCATCGATCATCAACAAAGCAGCAGATGCCGTAGAGTCCCTGATCCTTCGAGGTCTAGCACCCACCCAGACCACATTCAACTCCTGACCCGCCCCCCGGGGGAATACCAACCACCGGGGGGAATACCAACCCCCGGTCATCCTGCCGCCAGGCAGGACCCCCGGCAGCCGAAGTATGGTCTAGGGTGGGGTTTTCTTTTCCCAAGTCCTTACGTCGGCCGCCGGGGGTCCTGCCTGGCGGCAGGATGACCGGGGGGTGAGTTTCGCGCTACTGACGGCGGAAAGCACAACTTCCTGCACCCTAAACCTAACCACCTCGGTCATCCTGCGTGGAGCGAAGCGGAATGCAGGACCCCCGGCAGCCAGCGTTTGGACTCAACCACAGACCCTGACTGTCAACGTACGACCTAGAGCGAAGAACTTAACCTACGACCCTACGTCGGCTGCCGGGGGTCCTGCCTGGCGGCAGGATGACCCGGGGGTGAGTTTCGCGCTACTGACGGCGGAAAGCACAGCTTCCTGCACCCTAAACCTCACCACTGTTTGGCGGCAAGAGTAGGCTGTATAGGTGCATGGTCTTACTGGGTATATTTCGCGGGAGAACTCTGTCCGGGAGGCTATTGACGCGATTTCTACCCGGCTTAGCGGGGATGTTGTCTCTATTGCTGCCGTGCGGCCTTTCTTAGCTGTTGGGGTCGCCCAGAGCCGTCCGATTCTGATGGTGACATCGACCTATCGGGAGGCTGAGGTGCTGACCGATACCATGGGGTCGCTGTTGGGGCGCGACCAGGTTGCCTATTATCCGGCGTGGGAGACTCTGCCTCATGAGAGACTGAGCCCTCGCTCTGACACCGTGGGGCGCCGCCTTGAAGTGCTTCGCCGGCTGGTGGGCAATGATGCACAACCACCTCCATCGGTCATTGTGGCTCCGGTACGTTCCCTGCTCCAGCCTCAGGTAAAAGGCCTAGGCCAGATGCTGCCAGTGACCATCACTGTGGGTGAGGATTATGACCTCAAACTCCTATCGAAAGACCTTGTCAAAGCCGGATACATCCGTACCGACCTGGTGACCCGCCGCGGAGAATTCGCCGTACGCGGCGGTATCGTTGACCTCTTCACTCCGACCGCAGACCACCCTGTCAGAATAGATTTCTTCGCTGACACCGTCGAGGAAATCCGCGAGTTTGCGGTGGCTGACCAGCGCTCATCCATCACAAGCATGGACTCCATCACCGCAACACCCTGTCGGGAAATGCTTCTTACCGATGAGGTACGCGCCAAGGCCAAGGAACTGCTTCCCCATCACCCGGAACTGACCGACATGCTGGATCGGATTGCTGATGGTCACGCAGTCGAGGGGATGGAAGCCCTAGCCCCATCGTTGACGAACGGCATGGAGATGCTCACTGATGTGCTCACAGACTCCACGGTGATCCTCGTCTGCGATCCCGAACTCGTACGATCCCGCGCTGCGGACCTGAGGGCAACCAGTGAAGAGTTCCTGAACGCCTCCTGGGCTGCTGCTGCATCGGGGGGACAGGCACCCATTGATTTAGGCGCTGCTGCGTACCAATCTCTGGCACAGGTTCGAAAAACAGCCCTCGAGCGCGGTCTAGGGTGGTGGACGCTGACTCCTTTCGGCGCCGATCCTGGGGATGACTCCATCCAAGTCAACGCCGAGCCCATCCAAACCAGACAACCTCAGGATGCCATCACCGATCTCAAAGAACGCGCGGACACAGGTGAAGTAGTTGTCGTCACCACTGCAGGCCAAGGTCTGGCTCAGCGATTCCACGATGTCTTTGCCGACCTGGGATGCGAAGCAGCCATCCTCGATCGGGACAGCCGTGATCTGGACCCAGGCGTTGTGTCGATTCTGCGAGCCAGTCTTATCGCAGGATTCACCATCCCCAGCCTCAATCTGACGGTGGTCACCTCAGACGAGTTAGCAGGTGCTCCTGCTGCGTCCAGGACACCTCGGAGGCTTCCGACTAAACGTAAAGCACAGATTGATCCTCTGACTCTTGCTGCTAATGACCTGGTGGTTCATGACTCCCATGGTGTCGGACGTTACAAAGAAATGACCACACGAGTCATCTCTGGGATTGAACGCGAATACCTTGTTATTGAGTACGCCGCATCCAAGAGGGGCCAGCCGGGGGATCGCCTCTACGTACCCATGGATCAACTCAATCTCGTTACACGCTATGTGGGCTCAGAGGCCCCGGCACTGGATCGCCTAGGAGGGGCCGACTGGGCCAAGCGCAAATCACGAGCCCGTAAGGCAGTCAGGCAGATTGCTGCCGAACTGATCAAACTCTATGCTGCACGCCGGGCTATCCAGGGTTTTGCCTTTTCACCGGACACTGAGTGGCAGTAGGAGATGGAAGACTCCTTCTCCTTCATTGAGACCGCTGATCAGCTCTCCTGCATCGACGAAGTCAAACATGACATGGAATCGGTGACCCCGATGGATCGACTCGTCTGCGGAGATGTGGGCTACGGCAAGACCGAGATCGCCGTACGCGCTGCCTTCAAAGCTGCCATGGATGGCAAGCAGGTGGCGATTCTCGTACCGACAACCCTGCTCGTCCAGCAGCATTTCTCCACCTTCATCGCCAGATTTGCTGGTTTTCCGCTCACCTTGGCACCCCTGTCGAGATTCCAAACTGCTGCTGAAGAGAAAAAGACTCTGGCTGGGTTGGAAAATGGAACGGTCGACGTCGTCATTGGTACGCACAGGCTGCTCAGCAAAGACGTTGTCTTCAAGGATCTCGGTTTGGTCGTCATCGATGAGGAGCAGCGCTTTGGTGTTGAGCATAAGGAATCGCTGAAGAAGCTCCGTCTTGATGCCGACGTACTGTCGATGTCAGCGACCCCGATTCCCAGAACTCTGGAGATGGCGATCACTGGGATCCGTGAGTTGTCGGTGATTGAAACTCCGCCCGAGGAACGCCATCCTGTCCTCACCTTTGCCGGGGTCTATGACGAGGGCCAGGTCACTGCTGCGATTAGACGAGAGCTCGCCCGAGAGGGGCAGGTCTTCTTCGTTCACAATCGAGTTGAATCCATCGATCGCTTGGCCGCCCGGATTGCTGAACTCGTACCCGAAGCCCGGGTCGCCGTCGCACATGGAAGAATGGGGGAGCGAAAACTCGAACAGGTCATGCTGGACTATGTTGACCGACGTTTTGACGTTCTGGTCTGTACGACCATCGTGGAATCAGGGCTCGACATCTCCACCGCCAATACCTTGATCATTGATCGCGCCGACGCCATGGGACTCAGCCAACTCCATCAGCTTCGCGGGCGTGTAGGACGCGGACGGGACCGAGGCTATGCGTATTTCTTCTATCCCGGTGATAAGGAGCTGACTCAAATAGCTCATGATCGCCTCGCCACAATGGCTGCTCATACAGACCTGGGTGCCGGGATGAGAATCGCGATGAAGGACCTCGAAATACGCGGAGCAGGCAACTTGCTGGGGGCCGAACAGTCTGGCCACATCGCTGATGTAGGTTTCGACCTTTACCTGAGACTTGTCGGCGAGGCCGTGTCGGAGTTTAGGGACGGATCGCAAGCTGTATCAGAGGTTGAGATGAGAATTGAGATGCCTATCGAAGCTCATCTTCCACATTCATATATCGACTCTGAGAGACTGCGTTTGGAGATGTATCGCCGGATTGCTGCAGCAGCAACAACGCGTGATGTCGAGGATATCGTTGAGGAATTACATGATCGATTCGGGGACTGTCCAGAGGTGGTACAAACACTTATTGATGTAGCTTTTTTCCGAATCCAAGCGCGGGCAGCACAGATCACAGAAGTTGTTTCTCAAGGCAAATACATAAGATTTACGCCTGAAACACCTCTTCCGGAGTCTCGGGCAGCCCGATGCAAGAGGATCTATCCAGGTTCGGTACTCAAACCTGACCAAACTGTACTGATACCTTCTCCGGTCTCGGCAACAACGCCAAAAACCCCTGCAATCAACACTGAACTCCTCACCTGGGCAAGCTCGGTGGTGTCCGCAATCTTCGCAACGCAGGAGTGTTGAATTGATCCTGAATTTGGGCAATAACTTCACGAACTGACTTGTGGAATAAACTGTCGATTAACCAGGACAGAAATAATGGCTTCGGTGTGTGGAATTTCCACAGATTGCGGTAGTTTATGTGGCATAATCCTGGATGGGGGTGAGCATGCTTCATCGCTCACCACAATCCAGATAGAGATAGTCGGTTCGCCGGTTGCGATCGTCGCAGAAAGGAGTATGGATTCAACATGAACGGTTCCATGCCTCCTGGTTCTCCTGGGCAGAAAGCCGCACCCCAGGAAATGTTAACTCACGCTCAGCGTTTAGCTGACCGCTTGCGGGAAGAAACTGAAACTGAGGTGATGAAAGCTCAGACCCGCTGGGAACGGCTGATGAATGATAATCGCACCGCAGCTGCACTTTTGGAACAGCGCCGCAAGGAATCCGAGACAGTGGTCTTGGCTGCTGTAGAGTTAGCACAGTCAGCAGGGGAGCAGATCGTGAGAGATAGCGCCGATAAAGCGCGGGGAATTGCCAGCGAAGCCGAGGCTTTCGTTCAAGAGGTACTTGACCGAGCCCGCCGAGAGGTCATGCAGGCCCAAACCCATGCTCAAGAACGCGAGAAGGCCATCTTCTCGGTGGTATCGGACTATGAGTCTGATGCTTATAACCGGATCAATGACTACCGAGCTACTGTTGAAGCCGAACTGCTGAGCATTCGCCGTACTATCGACGATGATTCCAAACAGCGCCGCGTCCAATTAGAGCGTGACGTTGCCGATGTCTGGGTGGGGGTTGAAGACGAACTTCAGCGTCTGTGGGAAGCCATGCAGGTTGAGATGGAAGTCACTGTTGATTCCATCGAGAAAGCCAGACGTCAAGCAGAGAATGAGGTTTCCTCCCTGCGCCGACAGGCTCAAGAAGAGTTTGACCAAATCATTAAAGAAGGTCGTGAACAAGCCAAGCAGCGACTCGATCGAGTATCGGAGCAGGTTGCTGCCACACAAGATTCCATCCAGTCACTGGTTTCCGGTGCTCAAGCCGAGGCAAATGCCATCAGGCGCGAAGCGGATCTGGAAGTCTCTACGAAGCGCAATGAACTCAATGAGGCCTACCAGTCAATCATGTCTCGGGCCAAGGCCGAATCAGAAACAATGCGCAACGAGGCGATGGCAGAAGGAGAGTACTTCCTCAACCAGGCTCGTGATGACGCCATGTCACTGAAAGCCCAGGCAGAAGAACGTATCGCCCGCCAAGAGAGTGTCGCAGCCGAGGCTCGGGCCCGTGCGATGGCGGAGATGGAAGAATTACGTCGTAATGTGGCTGATCGTGCGGGGAGATCTCGTCAAGAAGCCATCGATGTCGTTGCGCAAGCCAGACAGGATGCTGACGCCATTCGAAACGAAGTACGTGAATATATGGAACGTGCCCGCATGGAAGCTGCCACGCTGGCCCGTCGCCGCGATAACATTGCTGAACAACT
>WQYJ01000109.1 GCA_009781325.1 Propionibacteriaceae bacterium
ATGAATCAAGTCTCTCGACCCAACGCTCTTGGGTGGCATCAGAGCCTAGCAGGACGATGTTATAGCGCCCGTTAATCGGCTCAGTGATCCCGCCTCCGGGCATGATTGCGGTCAGCGAGGACCAGGTGTATATGCCGATGCCACCGGCAGTAACGAGAACTACTGCTAGACAGATCAGCACGATCGTGCGCGCCCTCGGCTTCTTAGCTGACGCAGTCACAACACTCATACCCTAATCATGCCAGTTGGACGTTCCCACCCGGTCATGAGCTCACGTAAGCGTCCCCACCGGGAGTTGAATTAGTTGGATTGTGGAATCGCGCTAGTAGGCCGATTCAAACCAACCCTCCTGGCTCTCAGGAATCTCGCCGCACCATCCTCGCGGAGAACACTGCAGCTCCAGCTATCATGAGAAACACCAGCCAGGGCAGGCCTCCTCCGGGAAGGGAAATCCCACCCAGGGGCTGTGGGGGTGGGCCGCAGCAGGGGGTCATACGTACGTCAAAACCAACAGTTACCTTCCCAGATATCTCACCCATGAAGGTCACCGTGTGACGGCCGAGCTCGAAGTCCTTGGGAATGGGAAATGCTATGGCCACGTTTCCTTGCTGGTTTGCTGTGTGCGTACCAAAGTCCACCGGTGTTGAGTTCATGGTGATGCTCACCTGTTCTCCCGGGAGGAAACCCATTCCCTCGGCATCCTGCGAACCACCAGGAGCTACAGTCTCGTCGGAAACCTGCGCTCCGATAAAGTTCACTGGGATTGGATTACCAATCCGTTCACCACCCAGCAAGACAGATAGGAAATCACTACTAGGATTCGACGAGGCCACTGTTATTGAGTACGTGCCGTCGCCATGGTCGACGATGTTTGTTACCTCACAGCCATCTGGACCATCCACGCTGAGTTCTCCGGCAAATCCGGGCATCGGATTATCTCCAGGATCTCGTAAGGTCACGGTTAGTGAGTAGGAGTCTTGGCCATCAGCTAGTCGTGCTTGCCCGCCTGTTGCAGCAGAGACTGTCTGGTCCTTCTCAGCATCCGAGTTATTCACAGACGGCTCTGGTTCTGGCGGACCCGGTTCAACGACAGTGAAATCCATCGTGCCCGAGAAGAAGCTCAAGATTCCTGTTGCTGCTCCCGGCAAACAGAACTCGGACACATAATCGGATCGGCATTGTACTTCGACACCTTCATCAGCCCAGCGCAAGGTGACAGGGCCAACCCCAGTGAGGGTGAGCGTACCAGCGGTTTCGTCGATGGTTGCATTACCTGTCACCGACCATGAAATCGGATAGGTGGTGCCGCGCGGAGTGAGCACCGAAGGAAGCGGTATCGTACTCCCGAGCTCGGCTTTTGCTGGCGCTTTCACGGTCTGTCCGTTCACCGTGTAGCCAAAAACAACTTTGTAAGATGTGGAGGGTTTGTATATCCGCAATGGAGCGATCTTGTTCCAATCAAGTACGGATAGGTCTGTGATCTGATTGCCGTCAAAAGTCCAGAAGCGTGTGGTTATTGCTCCCTGTTGCGGATCGAAATTTACGGTGCCATTGATAAACTCTGCCATCGGGTAAATGTAGGTGATCTTGTTATCGTCCAACCACACCGACGACAGGGTAGTCAGCCATGCGAGCGGGGAAATGTCGACGATCTGATTCTTGGTGAGAACCAACTCGATGACACGGCTCAGGTAAGCAAGTGGGGAAATGTCGACAATCTGATTATCGTCGAGTTCCAGATACAACAACTTGTTCATCCCAGCTAATGCCGTGACATCGCTGATCTGATTTCGACTCAAATACAACGTGTTGATCTTGGTGAGCCTAGTCAATGCTGTGATGTCATTGATTCTATTGTCAAAAGCATCCAGTCTTTCGAGATCTGACATTGCCTCCAGGCCCGCTAGGCTCTGAATCGTGTTTCTGAATATCTGGAGTACCACTATGTCGGTCAGCCCCGACAATGGAGTCAGGTCGGTGATGCTGTTGTCCGCCACATCGAGGGTTGTCAGGTTGATCAGGCCTTCTAATCCCGTCAGAGTCTCAATCCGGTTTCCAGAGAGATCCAGGTATGTTAGCTTCGTCAATCCAGCTAAGGGGGTCAGGTCGTGAATCTGACCATTTTCTAGTGCCAGCGAAACAAGACCAGTAAGTGCAGCCAACGGAGTCAGATCCTCGAATGTCGAATCCCAGATGCTCACATTATTCAAGTAGGGATCATTAAAGTATTGAAGCCCCTCGAGTGTCGCAACCCCACTGCAAGCAAGGGAATACGGCTTGCCTTGGGCCGCGCTGGCAGCAGAATAGTTGTCAAGATCCTCCGCAGTGATCACACCTTCAGAGATCGGGTCAATCAAAAAGTAGGCACTCATGGTGCTTGTGATACAACTAATGAGAGTTGGATCTTTGATCACAGATTCGGCTGCCACACTCTGTGCTGATGTTGCGATCACAGCACTCATAGCGAGGGATGCGCCGAGAATGAGACTCAGGATTCGAGGTAGTGACTTCATCGTTTCTCCCCTATCAGAGACAGTTCACATATATGCTGCACGATATCGTTGTGCCGCCAAAGTCATTCTTCTCCTACGAAATATCCGTAGTCAAATAGGCTCACACATTCCTAAAGTGTGTCGAGTTATACATACAGTGGCGGACCAGCCCCAAGTCACTTTGTTTGCTCTTGCAGAGTAATTCACCATAGTGAGATAATAACTCAGTATATTGAGTAAATTGTATAACAAGGAGTGGGATCATGTTTGAGAGGGCGTTGGTACAACAGCTAATTAGCCGAATCCAGGAGCCGCGCCATTGCATACAGATTATTGTGGGGCCTCGCCAGACTGGAAAGACGACCGCGGTGAGGCAGGTCATCAGCCAGCTAGACATGCCGACTCACTTCATCAGTGCAGATGATCCCCTGCTAATTTCATCGAACTGGCTGAGAAATGAATGGGACAAGGCTCGTCTCTTAGCGGGGAGCGGAAAGGAAGCCATTCTCGTCGTGGATGAGATCCAAAAGGTTCCGCAATGGTCGTCGGTGGTCAAACTCATGTGGGATGAAGATACCCTCAATGGCAGTTCTGTCAAGGTTATCTTGACTGGTTCATCATCACTTTTGCTGCACAAGGGCATGGCAGAGTCATTGATGGGGCGTTTTGAAGTCCTGTACTCTCCTCATTGGTCGTACCTAGAGTGTTCGCAGGCATTCGGCTATTCTCTTGAAGACTTCCTTTTCTTCGGTGGTTATCCTGGACCCGCACAGTGGCGTACCGACTATCTAAGATGGCGCCGCTACATGAACACCACTATCATCGAACCCACGATATCGACTGATGTTCTCCAGGTAGAACAGGTACGAAAGCCAGCACTACTACGTTCTCTGTTTTATCTGGGTGCGGCGTACTCTGCGCAGGAGTTATCGTACGTTAAGCTCCTTGGCCAACTGCAGGACGCTGGTAATACCGTCACCTTGGCACACTACCTCGATCTTCTTGGGCAAGCAGGAGTCCTCTGCGGACTAGAAAAGTTTTCCCTTGAAAGAGTACGCCAGCGCAAGAGTTCTCCACGTTTCATGGTCTATGACACTTCTTTCCTTGTGGTTGCTGCAGATGTGACACCTGCTCAAGCGATTCGGGATACTGAGTTTCGAGGCCATCTCATCGAAAGTGCAGTTGGTGCCTATCTTCTTGCACAATCCAAGGAGCAAGGATTTCAGGTGTTCTACTGGCGAGATCGAAATCACGAGGTGGACTTCGTACTGCAGCGGGGAGCTTCCATCACTGCATTAGAGGTGAAGAGCGGTCGACACAAAGGCTTCGGGGGAAGCCAGGTTTTCATGGATCGTCATCCAGAAGCACTCAGCTATGTAGTAGGAACACCAACTTGTTCGCTTGAAGACTTCCTGTCAGGCAGGGTTACTTTGTTCAAGTAACAAGAGATTGTGGGTCAGAATCTGACTGCCCGCAGCTGACACGTGACGTGGACTAAGGCAAAGCCCCATCTGGTCATCCTGCCGCAGGCAGGACCCCCGGCGGCTTACGTAGGGTCTGTGGGTGCGCTATCTTCCTCGAGTCCATACGTTGGCTGCCGGGGGTCCTGCCTTCGGCAGGATGACTGGGTGGGGCTTTTTGGTCTATATGTTGGCTGCTAGGCGTAGATGCCGATGTCTTTGACTACTACTCTTCCGGCTGCTTCTCGGCCGGGGGATAGGGTTAGTCCTCGTTTTTGGTAGGCGAAGGTTACGGTGATGTCGGCTTGGACTGCTTCGCCTGGGATTTCACCGGTGTCTGTGGATACTCCGGTGGGGATGTCAAGGGCTAGGACCCTGGCTCCGGTTTTGCGCTTGGCGTTGATGTAGCGTACTGCTTCGAGGATTTCACCGGCTGGGGCTCTGGTCCCGCCTATTCCTAGTACGGCGTCGACGACGGTTGTGGGGGTTTGCAGTCTGGCTTCGTCCAGATTGAGCAGGGGAACTCTGTAGCTATAGGCGATCAGGAGTTGGCGGCTCATCTGTTTCGATTGATTGCTGGGGTCACCGACGAGTACGGCCTCTGCTTTAACTCCGGCAAGGTGTAGCAGGCGAGCTACCGCAACTCCATCACCGCCGTTGTTGCCCGTACCGCAGACGACGATGACGCGGCTGAGGTTGAAGTATTCTTCGCGCAGCACATCCACACAAGCCAGAGCGGCTCTTTCCATGAGCACCAAAGCTGGGATGCCATGGGTGGTAATCGTGAGGGCATCAAGGTCTTTCATCTGTGCTGCTGTGACTGGTGAAGTGCTCATATCTTTCTCCAGAAGATGTACGGCCACATGGAATCTTGAGGTCTTAACTATATCTCTTTACTCGCCTTCTGTGGAAAGGATAGTTTCCAAGGGTGACAAAGGGGACGGTCCTTTGTCACCCCCTTTGTCACCCTTTGTCACCTAGCTTGGAGAAAAACACCCATGGTGAAGGTGATTCTAGATTTCGTATGGTTGTGGCAATGCGGTGGTGCAGACAGACCCACACAGGTTCTTAGGATGATCCATGAGTACTCCATTTGACCCAACACAGTTGCCTAACCCGTTAGCTGGTCAGGTGCCCGGTTCGGCCCCGGATCCCGTTTACAACCCCATGACAAACCCGGTGCCGCACTCTTCACCCGCTCTGCGGCCTGCATGGGCACCCAGTGGCAATCCTTACGTGGTAGCCGCACCTCCGGCGAAAATGAAGCCGGCGAGCAACCGTACTGGCTTAGTCGCGACAGTAGTCCTTCTATCGGTTGCCCTGATCGCCGTTGTCGGAGTTGTTGTCTGGCAGTGGTCATCATCATCGGCTGCACCACCGCAGATCACTACCACTCCGAGCCCACCTCCGTCTGAGTCTCCATCCTCACCTGCCTCGACCAATGCTCCAGTCACCCCTGACCCCGGCTGGATCGCTACCATGTGCGGCAGTAAGTGGGACATCTTCACCGATGTTGTCGTGACAGGCAGCGGCAAAATCTTGGCGGTCGGCAAAACCAAGTCATTTGACCATGACTTCGAAGGACTCCTTGACGTGGGCCAGCTCAGGGGTGACACCGCTGGTGTGATTGCCATGTTTGACTCAGACGGTGAGCTTGTGTCGATCGAGCTCTTTCCTGATATGGCATTCTATGCAGCCGTTACTGCGCCCGACGGTACGGTGTACATCGGCGGAACAGAACTCGTCGACGGCAATCCTAAAAGAATCTACCTGCGCCGAGTCACTGCTGACGGCCAATTCCTGATGGAAAGCTGGAAGAACAAAATATTGGATGAGCAAGTCACACGAATCGCCGGCCTCAAGGCAAACCCAGACAATTCTGTTCTCGCGTACGGAGACTTCGAGGCAGGAGACCATTTCATTGCTTATTTCAAGACCGATAGTACGCTCATCAGTGCGTTCAAAGTCACGAATGTCGCTGTCACGGATTTCGTGAAGGATTCCCAGGGCAATATTTACATCGTGGGTACGGAGTCAATCGACAATGTGAAGACTCCTGAAGTTATTGTGAAGTACTCCTCGCGCGGTGAAATGCTGTCGAGAACAGCCTTCTTTAACGATGAAACATACAAGTTCTTTTCGATCGCTGTAACGAAGACTGGAGTGGTTGTCGTCGGTGAAACCTCGGCCTGGTATGGAAGTCAATCCCATCGACCTGACTCGGACATCAATGCCTTGCTTTACGAGGTCGATTTCTCGGGGAACACAAAGATAACCCAGAGCTATGGGGGTTCCGGTCCGGTCTTCTTCACCTCAGTTGAGGTAGGGAAAGATGGATCCTTTTTCGTGACTGGTTCCACCAACTCCAAGGATGGTGACTTCCCGTACCTTCATGGGGGCAGCCCTACCGGAAACGACGCCTTCGTCGCGAAAATCTCCTCCGATGGAACTGTGAAGTGGTTCGAAGTTTTCGGTGGAAGCGAACTTGATCAGTTACACAGTTTGGCAATCACTGATACTGGTGTTGTTGCGGCTGGTGTCTACTACTCCTCCAACGGAAATCTCCCCCAAAGCTGCGGCGACGGAGACCTCCTGCTGGTGTCCATCCCGAGGAAGTAGGCGCCGTGGCAACCCCCGGTCATCCTGCCGCAGGCAGGACCCCCGGCGGCCGACGTAGGGTCTCAGGATAGGTCTATACCCAAGTCCCTAGATCCGCTGCCGGGGGTCCTGCCTGCGGCAGGATGACCGGTTGTGAAAAGCGAACTTGATCAGTTACACAGTTTGGCAATCACTGATACAGGTGTTGTTGCGGCCGGTGTCTACTACTCCTCCAACGGAAACCTCCCCCAAAGCTGCGGCGACGGAGACCTCCTGCTGGTGTCCATCCCGAGGAAGTAGGCGCCGTGGCAACCCCCGGTCATCCTGCCGCAG
>WQYJ01000110.1 GCA_009781325.1 Propionibacteriaceae bacterium
GGCGGCTGATGTATGGACTGTGGTGCAGATCTATGCCTAAGACCCTACGTTACCCCCCGGTCATCCTGCCGTCAGGCAGGACCCCCGGCGGCTGAAGTATGGACTGTGGTACAGATCTATTCCCAAGACCCTACGTTACCCCCCGGTCATCCTGCCGTCAGGCAGGACCCCCGGCGGCTGAAGTATGGACTGTGGTACAGATCTATTCCCAAGACCCTACGTTGGCTTCCGGGGGTCCTGCCTGCGGCAGGATGACCTGGGGGGACGTGACAAGTTATACGTCCCCCTGTCACGTCCAAGCCGATAGGATAATGAGGTGAATTATCCTCTTCTTCATTCGGGTAAGGTTCGACGTCTTTTTCAAGCTCCGGATCCTTCGGCGTTGTTTATGGTTGCTACGGATGCTATTTCGGCGTTCGACTTTGTATTAGATACCACAATTCCCGACAAGGGGAAGCTACTCACACAGATGTCGCTGTGGTGGTTCGATCAGTTGGCTGATGTCGTAGACAACCATGTTCGCTGGGGCTCACGAATCGGCGCACAGCCTGGACCCTACGAAATCCCTGAAGACTGGCAAGGCCGTACGATCCTGGCTGAAAAGCTGGAGATGATCCCTGTGGAGTGCATCGCTCGCGGGTACATCACCGGGTCGGGATGGGCTGAATATCAGAAGACACAGACGGTGACTGGCATCCCGCTGCCTCCAGGCTTGCGCCATGGTGATCGTCTTCCGGAACCGATCTTCACCCCGTCAACAAAAGCTGAGATCGGTGATCACGACGAGAACATCTCGTACGCACAGATGGTGGATATCGTCGGCCAGGAGACCGGGGAAGCCCTGCGGGCACTAACACTCGGTGTCTTTGCCCGGGCAAGCGCCATCGCCGAAGAGCGCGGGATCATCTTGGCCGACACAAAGTTCGAGTTTGGGCGACGCGCCGATGGCACGATCGTCTTGGCTGATGAGGTACTTACCCCCGATTCATCCCGGTTCTGGGACATGGAACTCTACGAACCTGGAACCCAAGTTCCCAGCTTCGATAAACAGTTCGTACGCGACTGGCTGAGCAAGGATTCAGGGTGGGACAAGAACAGTTCCACCCCACCCCCACCGCTCCCGCCCGAGATCGTTGACGCGACCCGAGCTCGGTATGTGGAGGCTTACCACCGCCTGACCGGTCGTACTGACATCGTCTAGTGTTTCGCAGTACGGGGGAATCTCCCCAGATAGATAGGATGGAGCCATGCCTGTAGTCGTCGTAAATGTTATGCCCAAACCCGAAATCCTTGACCCGCAGGGTAAGGCTGTCACCGGAGCCCTGACACGCATGGGTCACCAGGGATTCTCGGTACGCCAGGGTAAGAGGTTCGAGATTGAGGTTGAAGGTGACCTGACCCAAGCCAGACTCGAAGAAGTACGACAATTCGCCGAATCCTTGCTGGCCAATACCGTCATCGAGAACTTCGAGGTCATTTCATGAAAATCGGAGTAGTCACCTTTCCGGGCTCACTCGACGATGATGATGCCAAGCGCGCCGTACGCCTGATGGGCGGTGAGGCAGTTAGCCTGTGGCATGCCAGCGATGACCTCAAAGGTGTCGACGCTGTCATCCTGCCGGGAGGTTTCTCCTATGGTGACTACCTGCGATGCGGTGCGATTGCCCGATTCTCCCCGGTGATGGACGAGATCGTACGCCAGGCTCATCAGGGGCTTCCCGTACTTGGAATTTGCAATGGCTTCCAGGTCCTCTGCGAGGCACGGCTTCTGCCCGGCGCTCTGATCCGCAACGAGGGGCGTATCTTTAACGCCCTCGACCAACAGCTTCGCGTGGAATCCAACACAACTGTGTGGACCAGTTCCTTCAACACCGGTGAAGAGATCACGATCGCCATCAAACACGGTGAAGGTAACTATCAAGCCGATGCAGAAACACTGAAAGAGCTGGAGGACACCGGCAGAGTGGTGTTCCGCTATCTCGGTAATCCCAATGGGTCAGTTCACGACATTGCTGGGATTTCCAATGAGCGCGGCAACGTTGTCGGTTTGATGCCGCACCCTGAGCATAATGTTGACGATCAGATCGCAAACTCACTGGATGGAAAGAAGTTCTTTTCCTCGCTGGCGGCCTTCCTGGGTTCTAAACTACCTCTATGAGTAGACTCATCGAATCTGCCTTAGCCAAGGGACTCGACACCAAAGCCGTCGTCATGGGGGTAGGGGTGCTTCCGCGCACAGGAAAGACCTTCACAGACCTGTTTCCCGGCGCCTCGGCAGTCCTCGTGGGAGACGACAACACCTGGGGTGGGGTTGGTGAAGAAGTCCAAGCCAGTCTCCATGAAGCCGGGGTAGACCTCGAAGACCCCATCATCTATCCGGGAACCCCAACCTTATTCGCCGATGACACCCTAGCCGGCGATCTCCAAGCTCGGTTGTCCTACAGTTCAGCTATTCCGGTTTCCTTGGCCTCTGGTTCCTTGAACGACCTCACCAAACTAGCTAGTTATCGCTTGGGGCGCAGTTATCTCAATGTGTGTACGGCAGCCTCCGTGGATGGCTACACCTCTTTTGGAGCGGCCATCACCGTGGATGGAATCAAGTCGACCCAAGAGTGCCCAGCGCCGCGAGGCATCATCGTACCTCTCGACATCATGGCAGCAGCACCGAGGCGTCTGACCGCAACCGGCTATGGCGACCTGATCGAAAAGATACCCGCCGGTGCCGACTGGATCGTGGCCGATGAACTTGGACTGGACCCCATCGATGACTATGTATGGTCGCTTGTCCAGGGGCCCTTGCGCGATGCTTTGGGGGACCCCGCAGGCCTGGCAACCGGTGATCTGGAAGCCATCGAGAAGCTCTCCGAGGGCCTAGTCATGTCCGGGTTGGCGATGCAGGTCTTCTCCTCCTCTCGTCCTGCCTCAGGTGCTGGCCACTACTTCTCCCACCAATGGGAGATGGAAGGGTACGGGCGCGCCTGGGAGCCGCCGCTGTCGCACGGGTTCAAGGTCGGATTAGGCACCGTGGCGATGTGTGCGCTCTACGAGAAAGTCATCGACCTGGATCTGACTCAGTTAGACATTGACGCCCGGCTGGAACACTGGCCCACACAGCAAGTTGATGAAGCCAGAGTACGGGCCCTTCAACCCAATCCAGTGATCTGCGAAGCCTCGGTGAAGCAGTCAGCAGACAAGTTTGTGGACTTCGATCATGCCCGCTCACGTCTGGAACTGATTCGAGATCAATGGAAGTCCATCCAACCCCGCATCGCTTCACAAGTCCTCCCAGTACGCGTGATCGAGCAGATGCTGCGTGATGTGGGAGCCGTCCACCATCCCGCACAGATTCACGTTACTCTGCCCGAACTGCGCACCAAGTATTACCAAGCCCAGACGATTCGTACCCGCTACACGATCCTGGATCTGCTCCAAGAAACCGGGCTGCTGAATCAGATCGTTGACTCCCTATTCTCCCCAGGCGGCTATTGGCATTCCCGTGGTGAGAACCCCAACTAGTGGTTCTCTGGCATGGACTCCCAGATTTCCTTGCACTCGGGGCACACCGGGTATTTCTCGGGGTTGCGTGACGGCACCCAGATCTTTCCGCACAGAGCGACCACTGGCGTACCCATCACCATTGCCTCAGTTAGCTTCTCGCGGTCAACATAGTGGGAGAGCCGTTCATGGTCATGCACGTCCTCCACGCGGGTGTCGCGGTCAAGAACAGTTTGAGAACCGGGGGCCAGGGATGGTGACATGACAACCATTATCCCAGACTTGCTTGTGAGGAATCGGCGCAGGCCATCAGAGCGGTAAGATGGGGATGCCAAGAAAGGATCATCATGGGATTGAAGAAAGTGATCGCAGGTCTTGCGGCGATTGTTGTACTCCTGGGGGCAGGCGGGTGCTCGGTGAATCTTCCCACTGCTGCGGCGGTGGTGAATGGTGTGGTCATTACTGAAGAGTCATTGGCGATAGCCACGGCAGCCTTCAATGAGACCCTTGGTGCGGATCCCTCTTTTGCGAATGTGGCAACCTGGGGAGGCCCCTTCCTGCTTCAGCATCGAATCCGCGGCCTCATTGCCGATGGGGCGCTGGCAGAACTTGGTGTCGATATTACGGATCAGGATCGCAATGATTTCTGGAATTATTACTACGGTAGTCAATCTCAAGGCAGTGCACCGCATCCGATCTTCCCAATGCTGGAAGACCCGCGTACTCAAGACTTCATCACTGGCTATATCGACTTTGAGATGATGCGGATGATGTACGAAGCTGGCTACATCGATGCAGATGGGTTGGTGAAAAGGTTGGAGTCAGCTCAGGTGACGATGAACCCGCGTTACGGGGAATTCGATGCGCAGTACTTGACTCAGACCTCCTTCTACAAGCAGGGTCAGAGTTCACCGAAGGGGAGTATGGCCATACCCTTCCCGTTCTCTATGCCCGCATGACCGATTCTGCATCTGAAACTCTCATTCAGCTTGGCAGACTGGTTGAGGTCATGCACACCCTGCGGCTCAAGTGCCCGTGGGATGCCCAGCAGACTCATGAATCCCTGATGACCTATTTGATCGAGGAAACCTGTGAAGTCATAGAAGCGGTGGAAAACGGTTCTGATGAAGAATTAGTTGAGGAACTGGGAGACTTGCTGCTTCAAGTTTTCTTCCATGCCGAGATTGCCTCGGAATCCGAAGCCTTCACCCTGGCTGATGTTGCCCAGCAGGTGTCTGACAAGTTGATCGCACGCCATCCCTACATCTATTCCGCTGCGAGCGTACCTGATGATGTGTGGGAATCCTGGGAAATCAAGAAGAAGGCAGAGAAACAAAGAGAGTCTGCTGTTGATGGCATACCGGATACGCTGTCAGCGCTGGCAAGGGCAAATAAAGCCGTGACACGCATACGTACCCATCGAGTCGACGTTGACTTGGCCGATGAGCCGATCGTAGCTGAGGAGGTTGGTCAAGCCATCCTCGATATAGTTGCGCGTGCTCAGGCTCAACATATCGATCCCGAGCAAGCCCTGCGCTATGCGGTACGCGCCCTCGAAACGGCCGCCCGCGAGGCAGAGCAGCAGCAACTGCGTTCATAAGATATCGAAAGTGGGACCCAACACGGCTTGGTCATCCCCGATCAGCAATACCGATAGGTCTAGAATGACTCTGTGACGAAATCCCGTGAACTTGTTCTTGTAGTCGATCGTGGTGTTCCATACGCCCAACTCATAGCCCGGCGGGTACGCGAAGCCGGTGTCTATTCCGAAATCATCCCCGTATCCACCCCTGTCCCGGAGATCCAAGCCAGAGGTGCCTCAGCCATCGTGTTGGCAGGCGGTCCTATGGCCGACTCCTACATCGAACTGGGGATTCCCATCTTCGGGATCGGTGACGGTTTCGAGGAAATCACACCAGGTTTAGCAGCCGTACTGCGCGGAGAGGATATCGATACCGATCATGGTCAGCAGTCATTGACGCAGTTCCTCTATGGGGTTGCAGGGTTGTCGGCCCAGTGGAATGCGTCGGTCTTCGTTGAGGAGGCAATTGCGGCGATTCGCGCCCAAGTTGGCGACGCCCAGGTGCTCTGCGGTCTGTCCGGCGGTGTGGATTCCGCCGTCTGTGCGGCTCTGGTTCAACGAGCAGTCGGTGATCAACTGAGCTGTGTCTTCGTTGATACTGGATTGATGCGCAAGGGCGAAGTCGAATCTGTCGAGCGTGATTTCGTGGCAGCGACGGGGGCTCACCTCATCGTCACCAGGCAGGCTGATGTCTTCCTTGACAAACTCGCCGGAGTTACCGATCCGGAGGCCAAGCGCAAGGCCATCGGTCACCAGTTCATCCGTACCTTCGAAGACGAGGCACGCAAACTTGCTGGAGAGAAGGGGATTAAGTTCCTCGTCCAAGGCACGATCTATCCTGATGTGGTCGAGTCCGGCAGCCCAACAGGCGGCACAATCAAGAGCCACCACAATGTCGGCGGTCTGCCTGAGGATCTGGACTTCGAGCTCGTCGAACCTCTGCGTTTCCTGTTCAAAGATGAGGTCCGTGCAGCCGGTGAAGAACTCGGGCTGCCGTCTTCAATGGTGTGGCGTCACCCCTTCCCAGGCCCTGGTTTGGCCGTACGTGTCGTCGGTGAGGTAACCAAGGATCGCCTCGATATCCTGCGCGAAGCTGATGCCATCGCAAACGAGGAACTCGTCGCAGCCGGCTTCGGCCGTACCATCTGGCAGTTCCCGGTTGTGCTGCTCGCAGACGTACGCTCGGTTGGTATGAAAGACGATGCGAGAACCTACGGTACGCCGGTTGTTCTGCGCCCAATCACCAGCCTGGACGCCACCACCGCCGAATGGGGACGCCTGCCCTACGACCTAGTCGAGAAGATTTCGACAAGGATCACCTCCGAAGTCCCGCAGATCAACCGCGTCGTCCTCGACGTCACCTCGAAGCCCCCAGCCACCATTGAGTGGGAGTAGGACATGCCAGGGGGCCAGGTCCAACATCATAAACTTAGGCTGATGGGCTAGGCCCTTTTCCGCATTTCCAACCCCAGGTCATCCTGACGAAGTCAGGACCCCCGGCGGCCGATTTATGGACTCAACCCAGGGTTCTTTCCAAGTCCACACATTGGCCGCCGGGGGTCCTGCGCCTACGGCGCAGGATGACCTGGGGGCGGGTGCGTACGTGTGCCTAACACCTAGGAATCCCTGCCTAATGTGCCAACAGCCTAGTCTCCTTTTGTCCCCATCAGCCTAAGTGTATGATGTTGGGCCAGGAGGCTGTTGCATGAATGCTGTTTCGAGTGATGAAGCGCCGGGCGGGATGAGACGCAAAACCATATGTTGGGGTTGTGGTGGACCCAC
>WQYJ01000111.1 GCA_009781325.1 Propionibacteriaceae bacterium
AAGACCCCATTCGAAGGTACTCCGATGTCGTCCCTTCACCAACGCTCTGACCGAAAAGGGCATTCATGTCGGCATAACCGGACCCATCGGCATTGACACCATAATCCAGCAAGGCCACACCCTGGGGCAAAGCCTCGTGATCCACCAGGAGAGTGACGATATTCTTCGCGGTACCTTCTGCAATGACATTCACAGGCTGGAAGCCATCGAGGTCATCATTGGGTAGATACAAAGTGATTGTCTGGTTAGCCGCGGATGATGCCCCTTGAGTCGGAAACAGTTCACAGCCCGAAAGAGCCCCTACAACGGCAAACAACAGTAGTCCAGCCAGAATCCTTCTCACAACAACACCCTTCGTAATAAGACATAGATAGGATATCAGTGCATTCCGGATCCCACCTGCGGAGTCAGGATATGGAGACTAGCTACAGGTTCGGGGATCCGGACGGGTGAATTCCACCGATTCTTCATCCTCAGATAACCGCATGAGAAGTGTGAGATCGGGGAGGAACTGGGAAAAGTCAACCGACAAAACACCGGTGATTCCTTGCTCCGAAAAGGTCAGATCTGCACTCATCTCACCGGTTGCCTCAGCATCAACGATCTCCATGAAATTCGAGGCGTCTTCGGAGTCGGTCGAGCAGCCCTGCGGGCCTACTGTTCCATAGATGATTCCATGCGAGCGACCATCAACAGCGAAGCTTATAAAAAACTGGCCGTCTGGTCCTACCCAGTCTCCGGAAACTTGGCTCCAAATGAGAGCAAGTCCGAACCAATTAGGCAGGAGAGTGATACCGTCTCGAATGGTCTGATCATCCAGCCCAAATCCATCGCCGTTCGGATAGAACTCCAGGGGCGAGTCATACACTGCGTCTTCTGTCACCGGGACTTCACCTTCAACAGTCACCAGAATTGCACTGGAGTCATAGAATCTCAGGAAGGTGTTCACCAGCGAACCCATTCTCATGGACTGAACATCAAATATGGTGTCGATAGCATCAAGAAAAGCCGCATTCATGTCAATATAGCTAGTGCCGTCATCATTGACAACGAAATCCAACGCGGCAACACCGGCAGGAAAAACCTCGGCTTGAACCAGCAGAGACATGATATCCTCGGCAGTTCCATCGGTGAATTCGTCAAGGCTGACCAGAGTTCTTGCATAGGGATCCGGTACGTACAACTGGATGGGCTTACCCGCCGGCGGTTGATCTTCCGGAGGAGTTACGGGGAATAATGAACATCCGGCAATACTTCCAACAAGAAGCAGTGTTACAAGGCTTGCGACGATTCTTCGCATAAGTTTGTCCTTTTCATTATGGCGATACACCCTTGTCATCGCTCAACTTGACACTAGCAGACCACTCTGAACACCCGCTGAGAAAATACCAAAACGTGGTTCAGCCGCACATTGGATTATGACCGGTGTACGCTACCCAGTCGGTCTTCCCAGTTTTTACCCGTAGTGTCCAGTTTTCTAGCCAGCCGGAAAAGTCAATGAGGAGGGTCATGGTGGAGTCCTCAAACTCAAAGACTAGTTCCGCGATCTTTTCACCCTTAGCCCTGCTGGCTACCAGAGTTCCAAAGGTTGACCGGTCAGCAGAGTCATAGAAGCAGCCGCTCGGACCGACAGTTCCATAAGCCAATCCGTGTGTACGCTCCTGGGCATCGATGCTCAGGACGTTACCAGCCGAATCCGTCCAATCTCCCTGGATCGACCTCCAGATGTTGGCAGCACCGAACCAATCGGGAAGAGCAGAGATCCCCTCGACAACATCGGCGTCGGAGTATTCGAACCCGACGGGGTCTGGGTAGAACTGAAGAGGAAAGTCATAATAGGTGTCGGTGGTCACAGGTGCTGCACCCTGAACAGTGATCCAAACTTCTTTCAATGAAAAAAAGGTCAGCACTGTATTAACCAAGGAACCCATGCGCATGGCTTCGGAGAGTTTCGGTGTGTTGATCGCCCGAAGAAAGGCAGCATTCATGTCAAGATGTCCACTTCGAGAGTCATCGGTGGTGAAGTCAATGACATCGACATCCGATGGGAATACTCCGTTGTCCACCAGGAGCGCCACGATGTGTTTCGCTGTTCCATCTGTGAGAGCTTCTTCTGGCTCTAGAGAGGTTGCGAAGGCATTCGGCAAATAGAGTTCAATGTGCTGATCCACTGACTGATTCACTGGAGTTACTTCCTCACGCAGGTTTCCGATCAACGGAAGCTGCACTGAACAACCTGCTACCGAACCTAGAAGCAAGCATGCCAATAGTAATGAAGAAACCCGTCTCATGCTGTCGCACCCTTTCAGACATCCGCAGACAGAATAGCAGACCCTCTAAAATGCCGGAAACAATATTGATCGGCTCTGAATTATCCTCTTAAGCTCATCGACACCATTGGCACACAGAACCGTGTGCTGCTCGGCATCGAGCACCTGGGAGAAGCGTGCTGGAATCTCAGGCACCCGCCCAATTGCCTCGCGTGTAATGGAACCAAACTTCACCGGCAAGGCTGTTTCCATCGCAATCATCGGCTCATCACCAATAAGTTCACGCCCAACCTTCACACCATCAGCAGTATGCGGGTCAATTAAGTACTTGTCACGACGATAGACATCGGCAATAGTAGCCACTCGATCAGCATGGGTCGATACACCGGTGCGGAACCCGTACCTCTGTGTCGGATCTCCGGCATACGGCTTTTTGCGAATGTCAATGACGCCTTTCTGGATGAGTTGTTCACCAAAGAGGTGACGAATCTCATCATGATCTCGTCCTGCGAGATCGAAGAAGAACCTTTCAAAGTTCGAAGCCTTGGAAATATCCATGGAGGGCGATGAGGTCACGAAAGTCTCTGTTGAGGATCGGATTCGGTAGACCCCTGTGCGGAAGAACTCAGCGAGGACATTGTTCTCGTTGGTGGCACACACCAGGTGCTTGATCGGAATCCCCATCATGCGCGCAACATGGCCTGCACAGATGTTCCCGAAGTTACCGGAGGGTACGGAGAAGGATACCTCTTCGTCATCTTTGGCCACCTGAATCCAACTCGACAGGTAATACACCACCTGGGAGACTAAGCGCGCCCAGTTGATGGAGTTCACTGCTCCGATGGCATAGCGTGCCTTGAACTCGGCATCCGAGTTCACCTCTTTTACCAGATCCTGACAGTCATCAAAGGAGCCTGGAACCGTCACATTCACAATGCGCGGCGAGTTGATCCCATACATCTGGCCGCGTTGGAAGGGTGTCATCCTACCCAAGGGAGACAGCATAAAAACCTGAACCCTGGCAGCATCCAGGAGCGCAAACTCAGCCGCAGAACCAGTATCTCCCGAGGTGGCACCCAAGATCGTCATCGATTGTCCGCGTCTGGACAGTTCATAATCAAAGAACTGTCCAAGCACCTGCATCGCCATATCCTTGAAAGCCGCCGTCGGTCCTTGTGAGAGATGGGCCAACCACAGATTCGGTTCCAGTTCCTTGACCGGAGCGATCAAATCCGTACCAAACTTCGCTTTTGTGTACGCGCGGTGGGTGATTCCCTCCAGGTCATGGTAAGGAATGTCATCGATGAACAACGCCAGAATCTTCGCTGCCAGCGATGGGTACCCCTCGTAGATCAGGACCTCGCGCAGTTCCGCGAGATCCTCACTGGTCAATTGAGGGTAATACTCAGGAACATACAACCCGCCATCGGGGGCTAGCCCCTCCAGCAGGATGTCGGTAAATCCCACAGGTCCATACCCACGGGTCGAAACGTACTTCATTTCCCAGCTCCGCATCCGCAGGACGCAGCGATAGTCCGCAACTGGCGAACCATCTGGTCAGGATCGTCGGTCTTGAAAACAGCCGATCCGGCGACGAAGGTATCAGCACCTGCTTCGACACAGCGTTCAATAGTCTCAACGCTGACTCCCCCGTCCATCTGCACCCAGATATCCAGGTTTTCAGCATTGATCAGGCGCCGAAGTTCACGTACCTTCGGCAGCACTAAGTCCATGAAACTCTGCCCGCCAAACCCGGGTTCCACACTCATCACGGTAACCATGTCGATCTCACCCAAGAAAGCTGTCACCATCTCGACAGGTGTTCCAGGATTCAGAGCCACGCTAGCCCGGGCTCCCTTGGCGTGCAGAGCACGCGCTAAACGTACCGGAGCTGTCACCGCTTCTATGTGGAAAGTCACCGATTCTGCCCCAAGTTCTGCGTACACCGGAGCCCAGCGATCCGGGTCCTCAATCATGAGGTGGATGTCCAGCATCTTCGCTGTCGCTTTGCGTAGGGATTCGACGACAGGAACCCCCATAGTCAGGTTCGGGACAAAGTGGTTGTCCATCACATCAACATGGATGGCATCAGCAGATGGGACACGCGCAATCTCTGCGCCTAGACGCGCAAAGTCAGCGTTGAGGATACTCGGCGTAATTCTCACAGTAAGAGTCTACCTTTGCGTCAATCACTTACCCATCAAACCATCAACAAACTGAGCTGCATCGAAGGGTGCAAGATCATCAGCGCCCTCCCCCAGTCCAATGAACTTCACCGGTACACCGAGTTCTTTCTGAACAGCAACGACAATTCCGCCCTTGGCAGAGCCATCCAGCTTCGTCAAGACGATTCCTGTCACATCGACAACCTCGGCAAAGACCCGAGCCTGAACCAGCCCGTTCTGCCCGGTGGTCGCATCGATCACCAGCAAGGTTTCTTTCACAGGTGCGGTCTTCTCAATGACCCGTTTGACCTTACCGAGTTCATCCATAAGGTTAGCCTTGTTATGCAGTCGTCCGGCTGTATCGACCAGGACGACATCGACACCTTGATCAGCACCGGTTTTCACGGCATCGAAGGCCACTGAGGCCGGATCAGCACCCTCGGCTCCTCGTACTGTGGCAACACCGATGCGCTCTCCCCAGGTTGTGAGTTGGTCGGCAGCGGCAGCTCGGAAAGTATCAGCGGCTCCCAAGATCACAGTCTTGCCTGATGCCACCAAATCGCGGGCAAGTTTGCCGACAGTCGTGGTTTTCCCAGTCCCATTGACTCCTACCACGAGGATAACTGCGGGCCCAGACTCGGTTTCTAGGTTCAGTTCGCGATTCCAAGACGGATCTACTAACTCAATCAGTTCTTCCCTCAGTACGCTCCGAGCCGTTTCAGGATCAGCCACCCCATCGATAGCCAGCCGTGACTTCAGAGCCGCCACTAATTCGGTGGACGGTCCCACCCCGAGGTCAGATGAAATCAGTGTCGCCTCAAAGTCATCCCAGGTCTGGGCAGATATTTGGTCACTTGCTAGCAGATCAGCTAAGCCCCGGGCTAAAGCATTATTGCTCGATGCTAGTTTCTTACGCAGCCGAGCCATCCGAGTTGCCGGCAGCTCAGGTGATTCCAATTCACCTGGTGCCTGACTGGAGTCATCCTCTGGTTCCTCCACGAGCTCCGGGATGATGTCGCCACGCTTGATCGCTTGACGATGACGATAGTTCGAGACGATGACGATGCATGATGCCGCAATGATGGCGGCAGCAATGCCCGCCATGATGTACCAAAAGAAATACTCCACGACCGCTATCCTACGCGATGGGATAGCAAATCAGGTGCCAGCCACCCTCAGCCGCGGTAGACATCCCCATTCATATGGTCAGAGGCTTTACGGGCCGCTTTCACCACACGATGAGGTACAACAGCCGGTTGATACCCAGCACCAAAGCCCGCAATCAACAGGACAAAAGCCGCCAGTGTGAGAATAAGAAAAGAAAGAACAAGAATTCCAACCATGATTCACCAACTCCTAATCGAAACATTTACTAACGTGAATTCACTAGGTACAACAAAAATGGAACCCAAATTATTCCCAGCCCCCGGTCATCCTGCCGCAGGCAGGACCCCCGGAAGCCGACGCGAGGACTGTGGTTATGCTGACTGGTTCGTAAAATGCGCCAAGGGGCCTGGCCCCCCGTGGCACGTTCTACTCGTCTCGAAGGCGCTGGCTTACGACAGTTGAAATCCCATCGGAGGCCATAGTAATCCCATACAACGTGTCAGCGACTTCCATGGTTCGCTTCTGGTGAGTGATGACGACCAGCTGGGACGATGCGCGAAGCTCCTCATAGATTTCCAGCAGGCGCCCGAGATTGGTGTCATCTAAAGCTGCCTCGACCTCGTCGAGGATATAGAACGGTGATGGCCGGGCTTTGAATAGCGAAACCAGGAAGCATACGGCTACTAAGGATCGCTCTCCGCCGGAGAGTAAGGACAACCGTTTTACCTTCTTACCGGCTGGACGAGCCTCGACCTCAATCCCGGTGGTCAGCCATTCTCCTGGTTCAGTCAGAACTAAGCGCCCTTCGCCGCCGGGGAATAACCGCGAGAATACAGACTCAAACTCCCGCTCAACGTCTGCGTAAGCGTCCTTAAAGACTTCTTGAACCCGAGCATCAACATCAACGACAATGGTGAGTAAATCCGTGCGAGTTTTCTTAAGGTCTTCGAGTTGGGTTGCCAGAAAGGAATGCCGTTCCTGCATGGCATCGAACTCTTCTAAGGCCAAAGGATTGATACGGCCCAAGAGCTGCAGATCGCGTTCAGCCGCACGAAGCCTCTTCATCTGCTCCTCACGATCAAACTGATCCCCATCATCGGTGAGCGTATCCGGGCCATAGCTGGTCATCAAAGTCTCAACATCGAGCCCAACCTCAGTCAAGGCTCGCTCCGTTAACGCATCGATACGCATCCTCTGCTGTGCCTTCGCTAGTTCGTCGCGATGAGCAGAATTCACCAGCGCATCCAGTTCAGAAGAGAGGTCCCTGACACGAATCCGAGCCTCTTCTGCCGCAGTTTGCGCCGACGAACGTGCA
>WQYJ01000112.1 GCA_009781325.1 Propionibacteriaceae bacterium
ACAAGCTCAATCACAGGACTATGAAAAACAACTGTGTGAAGCAGGAGTACGGGTCGTCGCCGGGCGCGGACGGCTCTTCGATAAGCATTCGGTTGAAGTGGAAACGGACACAGGCGTAGACGTCATTCCGGCTGAAGTGATCCTCATTGCCACCGGCGGTCACCCCCGGGTACTTCCTACCGCTGCCCCTGACGGCGAGCGAATCCTGAGTTGGCAGGATATCTATGGCATCCATCAGCTTCCCGAGCACCTCATCGTGATCGGTTCAGGTGTCACTGGCGCAGAGTTCTCCAGCGCCTACCAAGCTCTCGGCTCGCACGTGACACTGGTCTCCTCGCGCGCCACTGTATTACCAGGTCAGGACCCTGATGCAGGCTTGGTGATCCAGAAAGCCTTCGAAGACCGCGGCATCAATGTCATCAACAATGCCCATGCTGCCTCCGTAGTACGCCAGGGCGATACGGTGGTCGTCACCCTGGCTGATGGAAGAGAAATCCAAGGGTCACACTGCCTCGTTGCTGTCGGCGCTATCCCCAACACAGACAACATTGGACTCGACAAGGTCGGCATCGAAACCACACCCACAGGTCACATCAAGATCGACCGAGTTTCCCGTACGAACGTACGCGGGATCTATGCCATCGGAGACTGTGCTGATGGAATGAAACTGGCATCGGTAGCCGCCATGCAAGGCCGCATCGCCATGGAACACTCACTCGGTGACGCAGTAACCCCCTACAACGACCAAACAGTGGCAGCAGGAATCTTCACCGCTCCCGAGGTTGCCACAGTCGGGGTCACCCAAATGGATTACGACGAAAACCCAGACAACTTCCACACCGTCATGGTTCCCCTAGCCACGAACGCCCGTACCAAATTGAAGGAAGCCGAAGGCGGTTTCGTCAAACTCTTCTGCCTGCCGACAACCCATATCATTGTCGGCGGTGTCATCGTCTCCTTCTGGGCCACCGAATTGATTTACTCGATCTCCCTCGCTGTACGGAACCGGCTGACAGTTGAACAACTGTCTTCTGCCTTCACTGTCTACCCGACGATGAGCGGCTCCATTGCCGAGGCAGCCCGTCAACTGTATTAGTGAATCACCGTTTCCCTGGTGTTTAGCTACTCGTCGCCCTAGTGTTAACAAGGCCAATCTTTCCGTTTAACAAGGCCTCTTAGTATGAGGACCAGCAGGAGCGTGAATCCTGCAAGTTCGAATATAAGGAAGGCTTTTCATGAGCAAAGACATCAAGAACTCCGGTGTCAGGCGAGCCAGCATCACAAGGATCACATCGGGTCTTGTGGCACTTGGCCTGGTATGCGGTTCGTTGGTGGCGGGTGCATCTGCAGCGGTCGGCGCACCTCAAGACATTACAGACCTGGTCATCACGGTAGGAACAGACTCATCATCACTGAACTTCACCTGGTTCTCTGATGTAAGTGACTCGGGTACTCCTGTTGTAGAGATCACAGGGAGAACACCTGTCACAGGTACTCAATCAGCGGTGAGTTCCAATTCAGCGATGAACTGGAATAAGGTAAGCGTCACCGGTCTGGCACCTGCGACAACATACACCTTCCGCGTCTCCAGCAGCGGAGCCTCATTTAGCTCCACCTATTCTGTGACCACTGTGGGAGCAGATAGCTTCAGATTTGCTGCGGTGGGGGATCCCCAAATTGGTACGACAGCACCGATCGACTCTGATGAGAGCATCGCTGGCGACTCCGTGAGTTGGACTGCAACAGCGGCAGAGATTGCTGGACGCGGTGCACAGTTCATCGTCTCGACCGGTGATCAGATCGAGAATGCTGGTCAATCAGATGAGGCGATTGAGATCAAGAATAAGGAATACACAGGCTTCCTCTCCGGGCTCACCCAGTCGGGAACCATACTGCCTTTTGCCCCAGCGATCGGAAATCATGAGGCTGATGGAGGAAATCCTTCCGGTCCTGGCCGCGCACTCTTTTCCGAGCATTACACCACCCCCAATCAGATGACTGATGTGGTCAATGGATTCCGCATGGCGAACTACTTCTACATTGTCAACGATGTTTTGTTCGTTGTCTTGGACACTGCCCCCTATCCTTCCGATGCAGCCGGAGCAGCCGGGTACATCGCCTCCTATGACAAGACCTTAGCTGCGGCGACGACCGCCTATGCAGGACAGTTCGACTGGTTGGTGGTTCAGACTCACAAGTCCCAGCTCACGAATGCTTCTCACTGGAGCGATACGGATATTCATGCCTACTCGCAGGCCGGTTTTGAGGATCTGATGACGAAGTACGGTGTGGACCTGGCTATTACTGGTCATGATCACTCCTACAGCCGTACATTCCCATTAACAAGTAATTACACTGTTGTTGGTACGGGTGGTCCGATGGTGGCTGACGGGTTCATCGCTGATCCAGCGAATCTTGGTAATGACCTCGTCAATCCCGCAGGAACCGTCTATATGGCCTTAAACTCTGCAACCGGAAGTAAGTACTACGCCATTCATCCTCCCGCGAAGGAAACTTCGAAGATCGAATACCAAACCAATGTTCCGCAGTACACCATCATTGATGTCACCCAAGGCAAGCTTGCTGTGGCAACCTACGAAGTGGCCGGTGGACCGCTTGTCGATGCGTACACCATTGAGAAGACTGTCACCATCACCCTCGATCTCAACGGTGGAACAAGTGCAGTAACTGCCCTCACAATTCCCATGGGCGCTACGATCACGTGGCCAGCGGACCCGACCAGGCCTGCAGATGCCGAGAACACCTACTCTTTTAAGGGCTGGTTCACACAGGCAAATGGTGGAACTGCGGTGGCGACCACGACTCCAGTACGCGGGGATGCCACGGTGTATGCACAATGGACAGCCACCCCGATTGGTGTTTTTAATCCGGATCCGGAACCGGCAGAACCCAAACCGAGCAAAGAACTGACTGTCGTGGCCAAAACCGGAGGTACCACGCTTCAGACATCACCGGCAATCACTGGAGCGGCGATCATCGTGTTGTTTCTCTGTGGGCTAGGACTGCTCGTCATTCGCAAAGAGATGACATAACTCGTTATTGATGATCACACCAAGAATGGGCGCCCATCCGTTTCGGGCGCTCATTCGTTTTCTGAGCGATATGATGGGGGGTGCACGCAGGCTTTAACGGGGTAGTGCGGATGGCGAAAGGGGCTAGAAATGAGTCAACGGGTCACACCAGTTCTGGGCGTGGCGATGATTATCATTGGGCTTCTCGCCATGATCTTCTGGCTTCCGGTGTTCATGATGGGTTCGGTGCTGGCACTGAACAGCTATGCGACTGTGCCGCAGTACCAAACTATTCTCACAGGTGTGGCTTTGGTACTTGGGCTGCTCAGTGCTGTCCTTGAGCTCCTCACAGGGATGGCAGAGGTAAAAAAGAATCAGCCATCCACCCTCCAACGCATTATTCTCGCTAGTTTGACCATAGCCGCATGTATCCCAGGGGTCGTCATTATCGTGATGATGCCGTGGGCTTTTCTCTATATCCCTGCGATACTGATGGGGATCGTGCTGCCTGGGGTGTACTTATTCCAGTTGATCACAGCCAGACTGCCCAAGAAGCAGCCGAAAGAAGCCAGCAAAGAAGCCAGTATTGTGGCCGAAACTACCGAACCGTCAGAACGTGATTAACGGTCGTCGTTGCTTCGACGATGAGTGAAAAAGCTGTGTGGTAAACCGACTCATCAAACCCATAGGGATCCGGAATATCAAGCTCAGATTCAGGAATACGCATGTGAGATCTCACAGCGCGGCAATGGTCAGCCAACGGCTGAATCCTCAAACTCGGGTGAAGATGGGCGATGCTCGACAAACTGAGGTAGTGCAGACTTTGCGCGAATTCCATGAGCGTGAAGGTGTATTTCATCGCGTTGGGCACCATCGCAACGATCTTGGCACGGTGCTTCACGGTGGCAGTCAGGATGAGTTCAACCTCATTGATCATGTCCTCTGTAATTCTCCGAGCAGCAAAACCCGCTGTCGGAACGCCCCTTTGTTCCATCAACTCGGTCATGATCGGCGCAATAGGAGCTCCCACCACTCCT
This sequence comes from Propionibacteriaceae bacterium, assembly GCA_009781325.1. Taxonomy (GTDB): domain Bacteria; phylum Actinomycetota; class Actinomycetes; order Propionibacteriales; family Propionibacteriaceae; genus WQYJ01. The sequence goes on from WQYJ01000112.1 coordinate 4,070, forward strand.
GCCGTTCCAGCACTGGCAACTCTGATGGCAGGTGTCAGACGAACGGCAAGCAGTCGTTCAATCGCGGGGGACCGGCAAATATTGCCTGTACATACCGCAAGGATTTGTGGGGACGAACTGGTCATGCGCCTCTCTCTTCGTCAATTGGGTTGTTCCGGTGTAGTGTAGAATTCTGCATTGGGATGTGACTATTCACAATTTGCGTTGGCTATGACTTCACTATGAGTCACCTTATCGCCTTCTGTTAGCATAGTCATAATACTGACAAGACTACCTTCGGGAAAAAGAGAGAAGAGGCGATAGTGGAGTTTCGCGAGTACCTCCTCGTGCTTCGTAAGTATTGGCTTAGCATCATCCTATTAACCTTTCTTGGTGCTGGGGCTGCAGGTGCATACATCTACATCACACCGCCGGTTTATACGGCTCGCAGTACGATCTTCCTCTCTGTTAGCGTCGGTTCTTCTGCTGCTGACTTCGTCCAGGGTACGAACTACGCAACCGCCCAGGCGCGGTCCTACGCGCAGATTGCCACAACACCATTGGTTCTCGATGATGTTGTGCGTAACCTCAAACTAGACATGACGGCTTCGGCCCTTGCCTCACGCCTCTCGGTGACTATCCCCACCAACACATCGCTGATTACGATCACCTCTCGTGACGGGACGGCTGAGCGTGCTGCTGGAATCGCCCAAGCCACCGCTCAGAGCCTTGTAAACACCATCGCGAGACTGTCACCTGTGGATATCAATGGGCAACCAGCCGTTTCGGGGACAATCGTGTCTCCATCGGTCATCCCGAAAAATCCGACTAGCCCGCAAGTTGTCCAATCCTTGGCTCTGGGTATCGTCGCAGGCCTAGCCATCGGTGTTGGCCTTGCGGTCCTGCGTAAAGCTCTCGATGTCAGACTTCACTCCACCAAGGATGTCACTGACGCTGTGAATTATCCCGTGGTCGGCACGATCCCGCGTGATCCAACCCTGGCCAGAGATGCGCTGGTGATGATGTCCGCACCAACCTCGAGCATCGCTGAACGCTATCGACAGTTGCGTACGAACCTGCTCTTCTTCAACATCGAAGATGATAAACCCTGGAACTTCGTGGTGACCTCATCCATTGAGAGTGAAGGTAAATCCTCGACAGCGGTCAATATCGCGTACTCTCTGGCTGAAAACGGTGACAGGGTGCTTCTCATCGATGCTGACCTTCGTCGCCCGAAGATCGCCTCCTACCTCCAACTCGAAGGAGCAGCAGGGTTGACCACGGTTCTGCTCAACCGTGCACGCTTCGGTGATGTCGTCCAATCCTTGGGGGCCGGTTACCCCGATGTTCTCACCTCTGGTGCAGTACCTCCCAACCCCGCAGAATTGATCGGTTCTCGGCGGATGAAGCAGCTCCTGGAGCAAGTCTCCGGCCACTATCAAGCGGTCGTGATCGACTCAGCCCCGCTCCTGCCTGTCGCTGACACCCTGTCTCTGCTCCCGCATGTCACCGGCGTTGTCATGATCGCATCCGCTGAGAGGGTCACCGTACCCGACCTGAAGGCTGCACTGGAATCAGTGGAGCGCACGGGAACTCCTGTGATGGGTATCGTGCTGAATAAGGTACGCAGGAACGGCGCGCGCAGCCAGTACTACAACTACAATTACCAGTCGAAGGACCCTAATCGTCCTGAGCCGCGTAAGAAGCCAAAGAGGGCACAGGACTACCTGTAATTTCACAGCCTTCGGACGCACTAGGATAGTGACGACGTAACAACACACTGGAGGATGCTGTGGCCGAGCAAACCGACGCCCTCATTGATCTGCCCGAACCCGGACCCCGTGACCCGGCTCAAACCGAAGCCTTTGTCATTGCGATGTGTAACCAAAAGGGCGGTGTCGGAAAAACGACCACCACGATTAATCTGGGTGCGGCTTTGGCTGAACTCGGGCGTCGGGTTCTGCTGATTGATTTCGATCCGCAAGGCTCACTGTCGGTGGGTTTGGGGATCAACCCGCACGCTTTGGAAGCCTCAATCTATGATCTGCTGATGGTGCGAGGAACCGACCCTGCTTCACTTGTGCTGAACTCAAAGATCCTAGGTCTCGACGTGATGCCGGCCAATATCGACCTATCGGCTGCAGAAGTACAACTGGTGTCTGAGGTGGCCAGAGAGCACACCTTGAGCCGGGTCATTGCTCCGCTGAAGAAGAACTACGACGTCATCTTGATTGACTGCGCCCCATCTTTGGGTCTTCTCACTGTCAACGCCCTGACAAGCGCAGACGGCGTGCTTATTCCACTAGAGAGTGAATTCTTTGCCCTGCGCGGTGTCGCGATGCTCACCGATACGATCTCGAAGGTCCAAGAAAGACTGAATAACAAACTTGAACTCATTGGCATCTTGGGTACGATGTTTGACCCGCGGACCCTCCATAACAAGGAGGTCCTCGAAAGAGTCCAAGAAGCCTTTGGTGAGGTGGTCTTCACCACGAAGATCCGCCGTACGGTGAAATTCCCGGAGACCACCGTCGCCGGTGAACCGATCACCACCTATGCTCCGCGCTCACCTGCTGCGAAACAGTATCGTGATCTTGCCAGGGAGGTGCTTGCTCGATGCCCAGCCGCGTAAACCTTCCTGGGGCTGAGGAACTCTTTCGAGCAACAGGGGCCAAACCAGCAGAAGAAGCCGAGGGCATGGCCTCCGGGCGGGTACGCCACGACGAGAAAATCACGGTCTATGTGTCCAATGACGAGTTAATTGCTCTTGAAGATGCCCGGTTGGCTCTACGCAAGGCTGGG
>WQYJ01000113.1 GCA_009781325.1 Propionibacteriaceae bacterium
CATACGACACCGTCATCAGTGTTTTTGCGCTTTTTTGCCCGTACACCTGATTTCCATCAGGACCCCGACTCTACGATGTTACTCGCCTTCAGTTTTCACTGTTTTTCAGACTATCTGCGTCTGATTCCCCAAAGTCGTTGGTAGTTGTTTGTGAGTGACCTTACTTGTATGTGGCCAACGGGGGTCGCCCGGGGCGACGCAGTGGCTGCACATTTGATGGCAACCTGCTGGCTACTGCAAGGTCATCGCGCAATAGGAGTTCGATGTGTGAATTTAGGCTTCTTGAATCTTCCTCTGCCCACTCAGCAAGTGCACGGTGCACCGCAGGATCCAGCCTGAGAAGCATCGCCTTGCGGCTGAGGGCAGGGTTCTTCACCACATCCATTTCATTGTCCGTCATGAGTTTTCCGTCCGTTTCTTTTCCTCCCCCCTTGGTTTTTATACCCCCACATATATACATTACACGACGAAAGCCCAAAAACGGACCTCGGGGGTCAGAAATATCGAAAATATGTGATTTATCTAAGAAATAAGTATATCTTGTTCATTTGCGACCCGCTATTTCCCCCCCCGGTCATCCTGCCGAAGGCAGGACCCCCGGCGGCCGACGTATGGACTGTGGGTAGTTCTTAACCCAAGTCCAAACGTCACCCCCCCGGTCATCCTGCCGAAGGCAGGACCCCCGGCGGCCGATGTGAGGACTAGAGAGAGATAGCGCAACCCCAGACCCTACGCTAGCTGCCGGGGATACTGCCTTCGGCAGCATGACCGGTGGTTACCACCGGTGGTCCCGCACTCCGCTTCGCTGCGCGCGGGATGACGACCCCCGGTCATCCTGCCGCCAGGCAGGACCCCCGGCAGCCGACGTAGGGTCTGTGGTTAGGAAAACTGACTCAAGTCCAAACGTTAGCTGCCGGTGGTCCCGCCTTCGGCGGGATGACCGGGGGCGTCATCCTCCCGCTGCATTGTTAGCGAAGAATATCCACCTTTTCACCTTGATTCTTTTTGGTTTTTGGTATTTGCAAGTACACTATTCCCAAGTTGGTTCCAACCAACACGGGGGCAGACAAAGGGGCGTCCCCATTGTGCGGGTAATAGTAATGAGGGTAAGAAGGGATTCATAACGTTATGAGTACCAATCCGCAGCCGCGAAGAGCAATGGCAGCACAGCCAGTTCGCCGTTCGCGAGGGAAAACATGGCTCGTTGTGACGATGAGTGTTGTCATCCTTGGAGGAGTCGGAACAGCAGCGTACTTCCTCGGTTGGATGGACTTCACCGCGCAGTGGAGTGCCGCTATCCCCGGAATCAGTTCCTCCGCCTCCGAAGAACCATCAATCCAAGGCTGGCCGCTCACCGGAATCGAAGTCAACGTCTCCAATCGCCCCGCACTGGCTGTAGAGATGGCTAGTTCCGCTGACCTAGGCCCCTACGACGGACTTGAGTTCGCTGACCTTGTTTTCGAAGCAGTAGGTGAGTACGGCAACTCCCGCATCACAGCAGTCTTCCATTCGATCATCCCGACGCGAATCTCTCCCGTACTTAGCGGTACGAACCCCTCACCATGGCCCCACGGTTTCATGAACTACCTCGGTGACCAAGACCCCTCCTCCTTCGTCGCGCAGGCGCAGGGAGCAGGCTTCCCGGCCCCCTTCTGCGACTTCGATACCGAATACCTCGGAAGTACGGCGCAGCGCCAGGGCGAAATGGTGTCAATGCTTTCCATCCATCTCTCAGAGGTCTCAGCACCCATGTGGCTATGGGATTTCACACTTGGTCAATGGCTGCGCTGGGATGGCGATGACCCAGTGGTCTCCCTTGCCGGAAGCCAACTCGGTGTCACCAATGTTCTCATCCTAGAAATCGACCCAAGCCCCCAAGCTCCGGCAGGCAGTTCAGTAGCCACAACGCTCGGATGGGGAAGAGGAGCAGCCGCCTCCGGCCAAATGATCGTACCCATCACCTGGCAGCGAGACTCAAACACCTCCATGTGGCAGTTCTTCGACGAGTACGGCGAACCCCTAGTCCTAGTCCCCGGAACCACCTGGGTAGAACTCATCCCCACCACCACCGCCTACTGGTCAGCCGTATAACCCCATCCCACCCCCCCGGTCATCCTGCCGCCAGGCAGGACCCCCGGCAGCCGTCATTGGGAGTGGGGAAAGGAATCCGATAACAAGGGGCCTTACGCTGGGCGCCGGCGGTTCTGCACTCCGCTTCGCTCTGCGCAGGATGAGCGGCTGTGAGGATGACAATTAGGACCGTCCCTCGTTGTCATGTTTTTCGGAGCGGGGATCGATGATGGTGGCTGGAGTGGTTTCCCCCCTGCGCCCGCGAACCCCCCTAGGGGATTCTTGGGTTTGAGCAGGTGCTCAGCTTCTGCTGTTGTCGCGCTCGTGGCGAGGGTTCACCTGGATGCTGCTGCTGTGCTGGGTGCCTGGGTTGGTGGTTGGGTTTGTTGCACCTCGGATGGGGATGGATTGATCGGGTCGGCTTCTGTGGACTCCTGGGGTAGGTGGTGGGTTCTGCTGGTGTTCGGGGTGCTGCGGTGGGTTCTGGTGGGCGAATCAGTGGCAAAACAGTGCATCCACTTTCTGGCGGTGGGTTTTGTCACCGTACGACGACAAAACCCACCACAAGGCAGAGGATGGGGGCAAAACCCACCGCAGCACCATCACCAGCAGAACCCACCACCTACCGCTGGTGTCTGCGGAATCCAACCCCCGGTCATCCCGCCGAAGGCGGGACCCCCGGCAGCCGACGTAGGGCCTTGGGTATAGACCTGTACTACAGTCCATACATTGGCTGCCGGGGGTCCTGCCTGGCGGCAGGATGACCGGGGGGACCCACTGCAGGGTGGAGGATGTTTGTACTTGTGGCGCTATTCGCGCGAGTGAAAGCAAGTTTTGTGGCATGCTGGGTGTATGCGTGCAATTGTGGTACAACAGCCGGGTGGGCCTGAAGAGTTAGTTCTTTCACAGGTTGAGGAGCCTCAACCTGGGCCGGGTGAAGTGAAGATCTCGGTACGAGCCGCGGGGGTCAACAGGGCCGATATCCTCCAACGGCGAGGGTTCTATCCTCCTCCCAAGGGGATTACCGACATCCTTGGTCTCGAAGTCTCTGGGGTTGTGGTCGGGCATGGACCCGATGTCCAAGATTCCTCTCCCAAAGTTGGTGATCCTGTGATCGCCCTTCTCGCTGGCGGCGGATATGCGGACTTTGTCGTCGTACCGGCTGGTCAGTGTGCCCCACCTCCAGCAGGGATGGACTTCACCGAAGACGCCGCGATTATGGAGACATCCGCGACGGTGGTGTCCAACTTCGACCACATCAATGTCAGTCCGGGTGAAACCGTCCTCATCCATGGTGGTGCCGGAGGTATCGGTTCTTTCGCCATCCCGTACGCTGTGCATCTCGGGTGCCGCGTTATCACCACAGTCGGCTCCCAGGAAAAGGCAGCCTATGCACGAAGTATCGGTGCCGAGACAGCCATCGACTATCACGGAGACTGGGAAGCCGAAGTACGCGATGCGACAGCAGGCAAGGGTGTGGACGCCATCCTCGACATCATGGGCGCCAAATACTTGGAAGCAAATGTCAACCTTCTGGCGCGAGGCGGGCGAATGGTGGTCATCGGCCTCCAAGGAGGTACGAAAGGCACCCTCGACCTGAACCGCCTGCTGTCCAAGGGAGCAACCATCACAGCCACAAGCTTAAGATTTCGGCCGATAGCTGAAAAATCAAAGATCGTGAGCGAGGTGGCTCAAAGAATCTGGCCACTGTTCGAATCCGGGCAGATTGGCGTACCTCCCATTACCGCCTTCCCCATCGACCAAGCTACCCAAGCCCACCAAGCCCTAGAATCAGGCGCCAACCACGGCAAAATCGTCCTGCAATTAACCTAGCGACCTCACCCCCGGTCATCCTGCCGCAGGCAGGACCGGCAGCCGACGTATGGACTTGAGTGAAGTAGTCCCAACCTAAGACTCTAAGCCCACCCCCGGTCATCCTGCCTGCGGCAGGACTCCCGGCGGCCGACGTATGGTCTGTGGTAAGACTTTCCTTCTTCAAGTCCACACTTCGGCTGCCGGGGGTCCTGCCTGCGGCAGGATGACCGGGGGTGACGTATGGGCTTGAGGAAGTGAGCGCACCCTTAGACCCCACGTCAGCTGCCGGGGGTAATGAGCGCCAGGATATCTTCGCGGTTGTCGGAGTCTTCAAGGAAGATCTCAACAAAGTCGGCTATGGCCGAAGGGTCAAAGGACCGTGCTGTCATATCGCTCACAAGGTCTTGTGGGCTTTCATAGAACGTTGAGGGGAACCGAACTGGGGCAGTGTAGAACCCCCGAGCCTCCTCATAGGCATCCATGTCATGGGCATAAAAATAAACCGGGAGTCCGCAGATATAAGCCTCGTACGCGATAGCCGAGTAGTCAGTGATCACAGCATCAGCAATAGCGAGCATCTGGATGGCAGAGAAATCATCGACCTGCACGCACTGATCGGGGAAGATAGGCACCGACTCTTGGCCGCGCACAGGGTGAATCTTGGCGACGAGCTTCCAGCCGCTAGCCCCGATAGCATCCACCAGCGAAACAACCCGCGAATCATCAGCATCGACAAGACGAATCGTGGGTGCATAAAGAACAACATTTCCCCCAGCTAACTGCGGGTGAGCCCGAAGAATAGCCGTACGCAGAGCAGCCATCCGCTCCTTGTCACGCAATTGTTCCACCCGAGGCAGCCATGCCACATGGAAGATGGAAGGATCAGCATTGAACGCCTCAGCATAGAACGGGATCGCTCCCGAATAACTCACTGCAGCGGCGGTGTAGCCATGGTGCATGCGAAGCAGATGTGACAGGGTCCTCGGCGGAATCCTGCTCTGTGCCGCCCATCCCTCAGACTTATCCACAACCGACCAGCCGAACTTCTTGAAGGCGCCCAACGCATGCCAAATCTGCACCAAACGCAGGTCTCGGCGGTGGTTCAGAATCGACGCTGTGACACAGTACGCATCCAGAACGACCACCTTTGCCGTCGCCATGGCGTACATCTGCACCAGCATGTGGAAACCATAGAGAAGGTACGCGCCAATCCCGCTGCCTAGCTCGCGGCACAGAGCAACCACCTTGGGCGGTCTCTTGAGGATCGTGAGCTGGGCGATCAGCGTTTGGAAGTCCGGAGTCACATCATTGGAGTTCCAGGTAATGAAGACGACTTTGTTTTGTACGGGCAGCAGCTTCAGCAGTGCGTACACCGCATTTGCCAGAGCCTTGGCGATGATGATCCCGGTCGTGATGACCTTGAGTCGAGGCGGAAGGGAGTCCTGTGTCTCCTCTTTCGAGTTCACTGCCATCCTCCTGGTTGATTGCGGTTCTTCGCCGGAGTCTACAACATTGCCACCCGGATTACTGCAATACCGTTTCTACGAAACGCTGGGTGGCGTGACCATCACACCGATTCAGAAACTGATCGCAGAACCGTGTCAGGAGATCCTCATCGATGGCTGCTGTTGCCATGGCTTCGACCAACTCATCGCAATCCTTGGTCACCGGCCCATAGGTGTAATCCTCGAAGGGATAGTAGAAGCCGCGCTCCCCTTCGTACTCAGCAAGATCCGGCACATAAAAAATGACCGGGCGCCTCAGCAAAGCAAAGTCAAAGATCGCAGAGGAATAATCAGTGATCAGCAAGTCGCACGCCAGCAGCAAGTGATTGAACTCGGGATAATCACTGAGATCGATGATCTTGTCCTGGTAAGCCGCGGGGATCTCAGGTCGATCCTTAACGAAAGGATGCATCTTCAGAACCAAGAGATCCCTCTCCCCCAAGCAAGCCCCCAGCTTCTCAAGGTCGAGAAACGCCGGTGGATAGTGGGCGGTGATCTTCCCAAGACCTCGGAATGTAGGCGCAAAGAGAATCACGCGGCGATCCTGCAGCTGTGGAATTTCCGAATAGAGTGCCGCCGTGATAACGGCTTGTTCCTTGTCGTCGAAGAAAAGATCGGAGCGTGGAATGCCTGTGGGATGTACGTGGGCGAGCGGAATACCGAAAGCTTCAGCATAGTTGCCGCAGATCTGATCACCACTGACGATCACATCGGTATAGTTCCTGTGCGACAGTGAGGTCGGCGGCGGCCCGCCCGGCTTCCCATGCCGGGAGTATCCAACACGCTTGAGGGCTCCCAGGGCGTGCCAGATCTGAACGAGATGCCCGCCGGGGCGTACCTTCAGGGTGTAAATGAGCGGGAAGAAGTCATCGATGATGGTGTACTGGGTCTGCGCCATCGCAATCATGAAACGGAAGCGACGCATCATGGTGCCAAAAGAAGAACCAGAGCTGGCAAAGAAGAAAGTCGTGACCTTGAAGGTCGTCTTGTCCAGATAGGTATCGAGGCGTATCAGGTTGTCACTCAGGGTGTGACCACGGGTTGAAACCAGGATAACTGTGTTGGGTTTTATAGGGCGCAGTGCGGACACACAGCGATAAGTCATCACATAGACCAACCAGCGCAGAATCTGCATGATGGGGTACAGGGTGCGTTTCAGCGTACGGATCAAGTTCCAATCTCCCTCAGGATAGTGACAGTGCGTTCTACCCCCTCAGCGATGGTACGTGACGGTCTCCACCCAAGGCTGGCCAGCTTAGTCCCATCCATGGCAGCTATGGTTGCGGCAGAGAAGCCCCGTTGTTCCTGTTCACTGGGAAGCTCAAAGACTACCTGTGTTCCGGCGGTCTTTGCAACGAGCCCCGCGAGATCCTTCAAGTGTATGTCGTTCGACGGATGGGCGACATTGTAGGCCTGCCCGGA
>WQYJ01000114.1 GCA_009781325.1 Propionibacteriaceae bacterium
AAGGGATTGTTTTCTACAAGTACGGACCAAGCTTCAAATAGCTGGTCAGCTTTGACGAGTCGGAGGTACTCTTGGATGTTTTCTCCGGCTGGACAAGCGTCATTACACGGAGGTAGTAGATCCACATAGACCGGCATTCTCGATCTCGTGGGCCCTACTCGCCCTTGTGTTGCTGCTAAGTCAGGTAACGCGGTTATGTCGCGAGAGTCAGCCATGCCATTCCTCTCTGAAGGGAGTCTGCCTCTTTAATCGTAACAGTCAAATAGCAATCTGCATCCTTGCAATTTTTGTTTGGGGAGAAACTTTAAAACCGGTGTTTTTGGCGGCCTCGTAAATAAGAAGTACGTCGGCGGGCTTGGGGGGGAGTAGCCCACCGACGTACTGGTACCGACACGTGTCTCGGGTATCCGCACAAGGGGGGAATCTGTACGGATAACTCGGGGAAGAGTTACACATTTTCAGGAAACCTGAAAGCCGGTGCCATAAATGTGTAACTCCGAGGGAACTGAGAATATTCCCACTTTCTGGAATTTTTTTTGGCGAAACACAAACGTATGAGTTAACGGACGGAATCCAAAGTCATACGAAGGTAATTAAAGCGCCATTCTCAGGCGAGTGAGTGGAAGTAATCAGGAGCCACCTGCATCCTCCACACTTGCGCGTACCTCATCCATATCGAGACCCTCGACAGCATCCATGAGACGAGCAAAATCTGCAGCGCCCAAAGCACCAGGCTGGGCATATACGAGTATGCCGTCTCTGAATGCCATTACGGTCGGAATGGACGTGATTCCCAGCTGTCCTGCAAGCGTGACCTCCTGCTCAGTATCAACCGAGCCGAAGATCATTTCCTGATGTGTCTCTGCCGCCTCCTCAAAGACCGGCTTAAACGCACGACAGGGTGGGCACCACGAAGCCCAGAAGTCCAAGAAGACGATACCTGGCGATGATATGACGTTTTCAAAGGAGTCTTGTGTGACTGTAACAACAGACATAGAGACCATATTACCCCCAGGGGTATCAGCCGTCTACCCTTGTGGGTATATGTGACTACCCCGGGGGGTATATTTGCTTGCAGAGTGAGATTTTGAAGGCCTGTTGTCGGATGACAAAGGGGACGCACCCCCCCGGTCATCCTGCCGCCAGGCAGGACCCCCGGCAGCCGACGTATGGACTGTAGATAGATCCTTACCCAAGACCCTACGTCGGCTGCCGGGGGTCCTGCCTGCGGCAGGATGACCGGAGGTGACGTATGGACTGTAGATAGATCCTTACCCAAGACCCTACGTCGGCTGCCGGGGGTCCTGCCTGCGGCAGGATGACCGGGGACCGGCTCCCTGGCATACGTCAGTAGCGGCGGGGGACTCGTTTGTTGAGAAGGCAGATGGATTCTTCGGCTACGCCGTGGTTGTGTTCGGCGATCTCGTCGAGGTGGCGGGTGTCGCGGATGAGTTGGACTTCATCACCTTCGATGATCGAGTCATCAACCACAACCAAGGTAATATCCATAGTCACAGCGGCGACCTTATAACGACGCCCGCGGATAAAAACATCTCTGCCGATATTCACCTTGGCAAACCCATCACCAAAACCAATAGGAATCACACCAATAAGCTGATCGGCGCCAACCGCGGTGTAGGCATTGCCGTAGCTGATGGAACTCCCCGCAGCCAATTCAACAATCTGGGTGACCTCGCTGAGGAGCGTACAGCAGTTCTTGAGTGCTGGGTTGTCGTTCTCGATCCCATAGATAATGTTCCCGATTCGACAGGCGTTCGAGTACGCCTTGTTCTCGTAACGCGGCATCGACAAGGAGTTCGACGTACTTACCACGGGGATAGCGCTCAGGTCGATCCCAGAAGTCATCTCCTCGAACACCGCGTACTCCGCGTAGGTTGACCATTCATCTTCGGGATCATAGAGGTGAAGGAAGAGCCCTTCTAGAACAGCGTCCGACTGGCGAATCTGGCGAACAACAGCTTCGAAGCCATCCCGAGTTCTCGGCCCGCCGAAGAGATCGCGGCCGCCATTAGCCCGAATGAAGACTTTGAGCCCACTAACCGCAGAAGCTTGCTCGGCCTGCTCCAGAGTTGCCACGGTAACGCACACATTGGCATCGCGGGCAACCGGCAGGGCAGCCTCGGAGATAGGCACAAGGATGAGGATCGGAATATCCGGATGCAGGGCGCGTACTTCCAGGGCTTCTTCGACCATCGACACACACAGATAATTACAACCGCCCCGAATCAGCGCCTCAATGATCGGCGTCCCCAGCCCATAGCAATTTCCCTTGATGACTCCCATATAGAACTCATAGCCGGGATACTCCGCGAGAATCCAACGACAGTTATGCTCGATGGCATCCAGATCAATCTCAAGTCGGGTTGGGCGGTAGTCCTCCATGGTTGCTGACTCTACTCCAGTTCGATTCCAGGCTTGCGGTACTCCGCCAGTTTCACGATGTACGCCCGATAGATTTCCTCCTCGAACGCCAGAACCGGACTCTGAACTCCTAGTTGAGTCAGGAGGTATTTCGTGAAATCCGGGTTCGCGATGAGCAGTGGTCCAAGCAAATAGGTGGCGAAGAGCTTCCCCTGACGGATCCCTTCACACGTGGTGTCAGGATTGAGTCCAACACCGATCTCCACGTCTACCATGCATCTCGACGAGTCCTTGACGTACGAATGGGAGAACCGCGATGTGTAACCCAGGATCGTCATAGTCTCGAAGCGGCCCAAGACAAGGGAGTTGAACCGATTGGGCGTCTGGCGTACAGCATAAGAATCCACAACACCCAAGGCTTCCTTCTTGGTACCATCCTCGCGCTTGATGTACTGGCCCAGAATCTCCAGAGCATTTCCAGTGGCCAGGAAAGCCGTCTGCTCTGCCTGAATGAGATCACGAAGCCGATCCTTATAGGGGACAAGCAGATCGATCACCAATTCCTGGTTCTTCTCACTCATCGACCCGAAATACACCAAGTCCACATCCGACGACACAAAGGTCGGCTCATCAGTCAAGGAGGTTTCGATGAACTGCGCATTGGGAAGACACTGCCGCAAGTACATCATGTTGGCCTTGTCACCATAGAGACAGCAGACCTCGGGGTACATGATTTCGATTCTCATTTGCGGGCCTCCAACCGTGAGATCAGGGCCTGTTTCATGTCCATCGCCACATCGATAGTGGATGTGTCGTAGAGAACAAAGACCGAATCAACATCATCGATCTGCAGTTGCGCTGGTGCCTCCATCTCCAATTCGCAGCGCAGAATCCGCTCTTTTTCGATCCCAGCCAGAAGCAGCCGCAGCTCATAGTCATAACAGCGCGGCCCGCACGCAACGACCTGGACAACCGAATCATCGGCCAAGAACTCGAAGTCAGTGTCGTAAATCCACCCGACGTACTCCACAGATTTCTTGCGGTCATACCAGTCATCCATCACCAGTACGACGACCTTGCGCCCTGGCTGAGTACGAACAAAGTCGAGGGTACGGGTCGCCGAGACGCAGCTTTGCCCCTTACTCATCGCTTGAATGACGCTCACCGAACCCACCGTGGTTGACTTCAGGCGCGACTCCAAGGTTCCAAGCTTTCCCAGACTGGCAGCAATGGCATCCTGCGACAGCCCCATCTCACTTAGGGCAGCGATGGCAGCCAGTTCGTTATAGATATTGAAGGTGGCGTTACTGATCAGCGGATAAGAACTCTCCACACCTTGGTGAGTGACCTCAATGGCCTCATCGCCGCTGCCGACGTACATAATCACATAGTCCGGCACAGGGGAGGAAAACCCGCACGCGGGACAACCAGCCCGGCCGATGTGGTGATAGCGCAGGTGCGCGTACTCCAGCTTCGTCATGCAGTTCGGGCAGAAGGAATAGTCAGTGACGAGATCGACCGCAGAGTCAACATCGGATTCCATGGCCTCAATTCCAAAGTAGACCCGCTGGTTCCCCTGGGTCTCACCCAGCCTCGCCGAACACAGTTCATCGGCGTTGAGGATCAGCGTCGTCGTGGGCGGTGTGTAGGTATCGATGACATCGAAGATGTAGTCCGGATGCGCATTGCGCTTCAGTGAATCGCGGAACAGCCCTGTGACAACGAGATACCCAGGTTTGACGAACGGAAGGATCAGCCGGGTGGCACGCTCGTCGACTTCGAGTACGCAGGCATCCTTATTTGGCTTGCCCGACCAGGAGACACTGGTCGTCAGTGTGGATGCGATCCCCGAGGCGATATTCGACCCGATTCGGTTGGTGGCCACACTATAACCAGAGTCAATGAGAACATCGGCGATCATATTCGTCACCGTGGTCTTTCCGTTTGTTCCTGTGACGGCCACGCACAGCGGGGGTTTCGCGATGAGTTCCAGGTAGCTCGGACAGATGAGCAGGGCAATCCACCCCGGCAGGTTCGAGGCATTTCTGCCTATGAGACGCAACAGATAGTAGGTCAGTTTTGCAACGACACGTGCTGTGGACAGCCTAACAGTCGACATAAATCACTCCAGATCTAACCAACCTATTGAAACCGCCGAGTTCGGTTCCTGTCAAGGTACGAGCCGCAATCTGGGTCGTGCGAGTTAGTCCAACTTTTCCAGGCATGGTATCGTGTCGTGGTTGAGAACCCAAAGACGTAACTGCAGGAGGATAACAATGGAGCAAGAAGTCTTCGAGACCTACGAGTCGGAAGTACGCTCGTACTGCCGGGCCTTTCCGACCGTTTTCACCAAGGCACAGGGCTCCATCCTGACTGACCAGGACGGCAAAACCTACATTGACTTCTTTAACGGTGCTGGGTCACTGAATTACGGTCACAACCCTCCTGCGATCAAGCAGCGCCTGATCGACTACCTCGAATCCGACGGGATCATCCACGCGCTTGATATGTACACAGTCGCCAAGGGTGAGTTCATCGAGACCTTCCAAGAGAAGATCCTCAAGCCCCGCGGCTTCAACTATAAGCTTCAGTTCCCTGGTCCCACAGGGACAAACGCCGTCGAAGCTGCTCTCAAGCTTGCCCGCAAAGTGACAGGGCGTACGAACGTACTGGCTTTCATGGGCGCCTTCCATGGCATGACGCTCGGCTCACTGGCCTTGAGCTCGGATCTTAGTAGCCGTTTGGGTGCTGGGGTGCCGCTCGGCAACGTGACCTTCGTTCCGGCTCCCTATCAGTTCGGCGACGAGTTTGCGCTGAACTATATCCGGATGATCCTCGATGACGATCACTCGGGAATCGACAAGCCGGCTGCGATCGTGGTGGAGACCACCCAAGCCGAGGGTGGGGTTTACATCTTCTCCAACGAGTTCCTCCGCGAACTTGAGTCGCTTGCTGCGAAGTACGGAATTCTGCTAATTGTTGATGACATTCAGGTGGGCTGCTCGCGTACTGGAAACTTCCTGTCCTTCGAGCGCGCCGGGATCCACCCAGACATGGTGTGTATGTCGAAGTCGATCGGAGGGTACGGTCTGCCGTTCTCGCTGGTCCTTCTCAAGCCGGAACTCGACATCTGGTCACCCGGGGAGCACAATGGCACCTTCCGAGGTAACCAGCTTTCGATGATTGCCGCCAAGGGCGGGGTTGAGCTTACCCTCGACCAGGACGTCGAAGCTGGGGTCATGCGTCGTCACCAGGTAGTTTCGGACTTCATGGCCGCAGAGATTGCTCCGCTGTCTGGCGATATCACAGTACGCGGGCTGGGCATGATCTGGGGCATCGACGTCCAGACCAGTGAAGCTTCCTCGGCAATCACCAGAGCGTGCTTCAACAAGGGTCTCATCCTCGAGCGCGCAGGCCGCGACAACGGCGTAGTCAAGATCATGCCATCGCTAGTCATCCCCGAAGAAACCCTCCTCGAAGGCCTCGGCATCGTCCGCGATTGCCTCGCAACCCAACTAAGCTAAGCACCCCCGTCATCCTGCCGCAGGCAGGACCCCCGGCAGCCGACGTATGGACCTAGGTAAAGATCCACCCCCAGACCCTACGCTAACCCCCGGTCATCCTGCCGCCAGGCAGGACCCCCGGCAGCCGACGTATGGACCTTGGTAAAGATCCACCCCCAGACCCAACGCTAACCCCCGGTCATCCTGCCGCAGGCAGGACCCCCGGCAGCCGACGTATGGACCTAGGTAAAGAGCCACCCCCAAGACCCTACGCTAGCCGCCGGAGGTCCTGCCTGGCGGCAGGATGACCGGGGGGTAAGTACCGGGGAGGGAGTATCGCGGAAGGCAGAGCCAAGGGGCCAATTTAAGCCAAGGAAAGAAAAACTCGTTCAAGACGCTTGGTGTCGATCTCACCCTCTTCATCGGCGATCAGACACTCCTTCAATCCAAGCGTAACAATCTGGAATCCCGCTCGATCAAGCGCCTTCCCCACAGCAGCGAGCTGAATGAGGATCTCCTCGCATTCCCCGCCCTCGTCGATCATGCGAATCACGGCAGCCAACTGCCCGTGCGCTCGCCGCAAACGGTTTACAACAGGCTTCCTGGCTTCTTCGGGTAATTCCATAGGCAATAGTGTACGACTCTCTCTCCCAGAGCGGGTAGTCAGACTGGAAATATCTGACATCATTTGGTGCCCAACAAGCCTGTGTGTGCACTAGACTAATCCGATATATCGCACCGTATCGTCTGGGGAGATACTCAACTTAAATGACTCTCCGCGAGTCCTCGACACAAGAAATAGGAGGCATGATGGCACCAAAAGACATTGTCAATGCCGGTCCCGTCGATCCGAAATCAGCATCTGCTAAGGGCTCATCACCCTCGA